>JAHLFQ010000239.1 GCA_018883705.1 Candidatus Cellulosilyticum pullistercoris | reverse complement strand
CACTTATCCTATGAAAGATATGTTAGTAGGCGTAGAGCTTATAAGAAATAAGCAAATCATACTAATGATATTAATTATGGCAGTAGGAATTGTGATTACACTTATTTATGCTATTAAGTTTTCAAGGCCTATGAGACAATTAGCAGATGAGCTTAGAAAGAAAAATTTATGGACGGGTGAAAAATCACATAGGAATGAGATTGACTTTTTAACTAGGGCTTTTGAAAGCATTGAAAGGGAAGAAGAACAGCTCTATTTAACACTTAAAGAAAAAGAACAGGACAGTAAGAAGCAAATTCTAAATAATCTCATATCTGGAGAAATAGATGTAGCTGCTAAAAAGGAAGAGATTGAAAAAATCTTTCCATATAAACTTTTTATGGTAGCCATTATAACAGTAGATAATAGAAAAAATTATTTAGAAAAACTAGATTCTAGAAATAGAAGCTATCAAAGATACCTACTATTTGATATCATCATGAAAGCTTTTCCTAGTGGTTATATGGTTCAATCCCTTAGATACGATGGGGGTAGCATTGCTGTCATCATAAATATGGAGGGATTTGATCAAATTCAAAGTCCTAAGCAAATACAGGGGATTTTTAAAGAAATTCAACAGGCAGCAGAACCTATTTTTAAAAGTACCATTTCTATAGGAGTAAGTGGTGTACATACTGGTTATGAAAGTATACAAGATGGTATAGTTGAGGCGATAGAGGCAGTCAATAAAAAGATTTTTACAGGGCATAAGAGTATTTTATTATGGGAAAAATCAAGAGAAGAAAAAAATAAAGAACATGTTTATTATTATCCCTATGAAAATGTAGAAAAGATACAAAATTATTTGAGTATATGTGATTTAGAAGGTATTTCAAAGGAATTAGATAAGATAGAACAGGAGATTTTAAAGATATCAGAAAGCTTGGGACCTGAAAATGTAATAATGATTTTTAATCAGTTAGCAGGATCGGTTATTAAGTTTATGATGCAGCGTCAGATTAATATTGGTAAAGTTCAAGGAATGAAGGGAAATATATATAGCTTACTTTCATCTGCAGAAAATGTAAGAGAACTTAAGATCGTATTATTAGGTTTTTGTGAGAAGCTCGTTCATTATATGATAGAACAAAAACAGATAAAATCTAATAATCAGTGTTATAGTCAGCGTATTTTAGATTATTTAAATGAACATTATGACGAAGATTTATTATATGAAGAAGTTGCTGAGCATATTGGTATTAGTTACTCCTATTTAAGAAGAATTGTTAAAGAGGAAACAGGTAAAAGTGTCAACGATTATATCAATAAGATCAGAATAGAAAAGATGAAAGATTTATTATTAACTACAGATGAACCTATTAATCAAATTGCTAAGGAAGTAGGTTATCATAATATGCAGAGTGTAACAAGATATTTTCGCAAGTTTGAAGGTGTTACACCAAAGGAATTTAAAACATTAAATGAACTTTAAAAGTTTATTGTACAGAGTGCTTATGAAAGAAAGATATTATTCTGTTTTTATAGGCACTTTTTTATGATAAGAAGGGGTGCTTTTGATACAAAAAACATGTTTTACATAGGTTATTATGAACTTGTTTATTCAAAAAATGTACAAATAAATTTAGAAATCCTTATAAATACAAGGTATAAGCTGGTATCAAAAATGAATAACTGTATCAGATTTGATTATTTACAGCTTACATATTATGGCATATAGTGAGGGTATCAATGTTTTAACAAAATGTACAAAAAAGTTTTGAATGGAGGAGAAAACTTATGAAAGATGCTGGTGGGGTATTTGGGGGAATATCACAAGCAAGTCCCTTCGTAAAAAGAAAGAAGTACTTGGGCAGTAACTTAAAATGGCTTAAAAGAGATTGGCAACTTTATGTTTTATTATTAATCCCTTTATTTTTCGTTATACTTTTTAAATACGGTGCTATGTATGGTTTAGTAATTTCATTTAAAGATTATAAAATTGTAAAGGGAATTATGGGAAGTGAGTGGGTAGGACTTGAGATCTTTCGAAAGGTATTTTCCAATAGAAACTTCCCTCAGGCGTTAAGAAATACATTGCTATTAAATATTTTAGATTTAGTTGTAAGTTTTCCAATGCCGATTATTCTGGCACTCTTACTTAACGAGATAAAAAATAAATATTTTAAGAAAGTGACTCAGACATTATTATACTTACCTCACTTTTTATCTTGGATTATTATTGGTGCCATTGCTTATCAATTATTTAGTTTAAATAATGGTATTGTTAATGAATTTATTGCTAATATGGGAGGAGAAAGGATTCCATTCTTGCAGGAGGATACAAGATGGCTCATTTCATATATTGTGATTGGTGTTTGGCAGACTATGGGATGGGGAACGATTCTTTACTTAGCAGCTATTACTGCTGTTAATCCAGAGCTTTATGAAGCTGCAACAGTAGATGGAGCAGGAAGATGGAAGCAATGTATACATGTCACATTACCTTGTATTAAACCTACCATTATTACACTTCTTATTATGAATCTTGGTAAAGTAATGGGTGGTTCTTTCGAACGTGTACACTCATTAATGAATGTAGCAACCACAGAGTATACCACAACTATACCGGTACTTGTTTATAAATGGGGAATTCAAGATATTAAGTATAGTGAATCAGCTGCACTTGGGTTATTTCAGTCTGTTATCGGATTGATACTTGTTTTAGTAGCAGATCGTGTGGCCAAACGACTAGGTGAAAATGGATTATTATAGGGGGGATAAGGATGGTAAAACTAGAAACGGTAAAAAAACCATGGACGCCAGAAAGAAAAAAAGATTTGCTAGTTGACATGATTATTTATTTTATTTTAACGATAATTGCATTAACGTGTATCCTGCCTTTTATACATGTTTTTTCAAAATCAATTAGTACAGAAAGTTATGTAATAGCGAATAAGGTATTTTTACTACCTAAAGGCCCTACATTAAGTGCCTATAAAAAAATCTTTTCAGATCATAGTATTTTAAGATCTATGTATGTATCTATTGTCGTAACTGTAACATTTACATTATTAGGTATGATCATCACAATATGTGCAGCTTACCCATTATCAAGAAAGAACTTAAGGGGAAGAGGCATCCTATCATTTATCTTCTTATTTACGATGTACTTTAGTGGAGGTATTATTCCAGAATACTTACTTATGAATCAACTACACCTATTAGACACATGGTGGGTACTTATTTTACCATTAGCATTTAGTGCATATAATCTATTAATCATGAAGACAACTTTTGAAAATTCCATTTCAGATAGCTTAATTGAATCAGCGCGCATAGATGGTGCTTCCCATTTTAGAATTCTAGGAAGTATTGTTATTCCGTTATCTAAACCCATTCTGGCAACTATCTCATTATTTTATGCGGTAGGAAGATGGAATGCTTATCAAGATGCATTGTTCTATATTAAGAAAAATACAGACTTAAGACCATTACAACTTAAACTTTACTACTTAGTAGTAGCTGCTTCAGAATCATTTCAATTAGAAAACGTTTCAGTAACAATGACGAATCCAGAAGTACTTAAAGCATCTTGCGTTATGTTTGCAACCATACCAATTATATGTATCTATCCTTTTATTCAAAAATACTTTGTGCAAGGCACCATGATTGGGGCAGTAAAAGAATAATCATTAGATAGAAGGGGTAGCAAATAAGGCAACTTATTTACTATAAATGCAATAATTCAAGTATGAGGATTTATTTAGGTATCAATAGATACCAGAAAATCAAAGGGGGAAATTTTATGAGAAATAAGGGGTTTAAAAAAGCAGTTGCACTAACTTTGTTAGGCGCTATGGGTGTTGGGACTTTCTCAGGCTGCAGTGCAAAAACTACTAATACCAATTCAAGCAATGAAACTAAGGAAACAACAGGGACAAAAGTAGAAGCTACATCTACAACAGAAACCTCGACAGAAGGCTATAAGGATTACTCACAAGGATTTGAAAATAATGTAACTATTCAAATTCCTGTGTATGATAGGGCCTTTGAAGGATGGAATGTAACGAATAACTACTGGACCAATTGGGTTCAATCAGAATTTGGGGATAAATATAATGTAACCGTAGAGTATGTAGCCATTGGACGAAGTACAGAAGTTAATGATTATAATCAAATGTTAGCAGCAGGAACTGCACCGGATATTATTTTCCACTATGATATGCCACAAGCTGTTGCTTATTATAGTCAAGGGGCAATGCAACCTATTGACCTAGAAGAAATGAAATTTTATGCTCCAAACTATTATGAAATGACTGCAGAAATGTCAAATACATATGGACAAATGGATGGAAAAACCTATTTCTTCTTTGCTGAAAGACCTACAGCTTATAACTGGGTGACTTTAGTAAGAAAAGACTGGATGGATGCAGTAGGGAAAGAAATGCCAACTAATTTAGAAGAATTTAATGAAATGCTTAAAGCATGGAAAGAGGCAGGACTTGGTAATGGTGGAGGAAGTCTTGTCCAAAATAACTTCACTTATGATTATGCATTTAGAGATTGGCCAATTAATGAGGAAGACAGAACTTTATACTCAGATTTATCAGTAGCAGCTCTAAGCTGGGAACCAACTAAAGAATTCTTAAAAAATATGAACTATCAATATAATAATGGTTTAATTGACCCAGAATTCTACTTAAAGACAGAAGATGCACAAATTAAAGCAGACTTCGTAGCGGGTAAAACAGGTATGTATTCACTTTATCTAACTAGCAATACAGATGTTATTGATTCATTAAAAGCAAATAACCCAGAAGCAGAAGTTGCTATTTTAACACCAGAAGCGGGTGTACCAGAAGGTAAAAAGCCACAAGCACGTGCATACTGGCCATTTGGTATGATTATGGGTATTAATTCTACAACCTCAGCAGAAGAAAGAGCTGCTTTATGGATGTTCTTAGATTGGATGATGCAAGATAATCATTTATTTACCTTACAAAATGGTATTGAAGGACAAAATTATACATTAGATTCAGATGGTCTTGCTGTAAAAGCAGAAGGATTTAGTGGAGAAAGTGCTTTATCTCAAAATAATAATAAAGACTACTGGTGCTTATGGAGTGAAAGTGTACAATACGACAATGAGGATCTAAACTACAAAGCTAATCTTGCAAACTGGGCTCCAGAAGGTTATGAATACTTAATTGAGGATGCTTATAAAAACTTTAAAGCAACAGAAGAATACTACACACCAGATGCTTTATTTACAGTAACATTAGAAAAACTAGCAGAGTACAAAACAGACTTAAATGAATTATGGAAAGAATTATATGTTCAATGTGTATTATGTCCAGAAAGTGAGTTCGAAGCAACTTATGAAAAAGCTTGTGCAGAATATTTAGATGCAGGTTATGCTGAAATTCTAGAAGAAAAGAAAGAACAAATTGCAGCTGGTAACTATAAGTAAAGAAGCGTAAATACATCTAAAAGCTAAGAAATAAGTTGATCCATAAAAATAATCAATGGTGCAAAATAATAAATTTTGCACCATTTCGCTCAAGTAGAGAAAGGGAGAGGAAAGATGTTAAAAGTAAGCTATCAAGAAGATGAAATTAAGCAAATGATAGATGCAGTGGTAAAGAAAACAATGACTATGGATTTAGAATGGAGCTGGTCATGTGGCGTGGCTTATTATGGTATTGCAAAAGCTTATGAACTTACAAAGAAACAAGAATATCTAGAGCTATTAAAAGATAGAATTGATGAATATATGGAACTAGGATTACCAGATTTCAATGTAAATGCTTGTGCAATGGGACATGTTTTAATTAGCTTATATGAAGCAACAGGTGAAGAAAAGTACTGGGAAGTTGTCATGGAGAAAGTAGACTATATAAGAAATCATGCACTACGTTTTGGCGATGGTGTCCTTCAACATACAGTATCTGCTAATAATGACTTCCCAGAGCAAGCATGGGCAGACACTCTGTTTATGGCCGCTTTCTTTTTACTTAGAGTAGGTATTCATAATGATGATAAGGAACTCATTGAAGATGCGCTGAATCAATATTACTGGCATATCCAATACTTACAAGATGAAAAAACAAGTCTTTGGTATCATGGATACAATAACATTGAGAAGAGCCATATGTCAGGCTTTTATTGGGGAAGAGCAAATGCCTGGGCGGCTTATACGATGTCACAAGTGGGCAAAAGATTACCAGAGTGCTATTTGTATCCTAAATATTTAGAAGTAGAATGTGCGCTTAGAGATCAATTGGCGGCGATTAAGCTTTTACAAACAGATAATGGACTATGGCGTACTATTCTAGATGATGAAGAAAGTTACGAAGAAGTATCAGCTTCTTGTGGTATTGCAGCAGCTATGTTAGAAGGACGTAATCCACTACATTCTAAATATGTTCAAAAAGCGCTTAAAGGGATTTGTAATAATATCTCAGAAGATGGTAGAGTATTAAATGTTTCTGGTGGAACAGCTGTTATGAGAGACCGAGAAGGTTATCTAAGTGTACCTAAGAAGTGGATGCAAGGCTGGGGGCAAGGTTTGGCATTAGCCTTTTTATGCGCTTTATTAGAAAATGATAAAATTAAGGGTTAAAAAAGAGATAGATAAGAATAAAGCCTAGTAGTAGTAAGGGGGAAAGACCATATGAGAAAAGCATTTAAGATGAAGCTCTATGAAGGAATGGCAGAAGAATATGAAAGAAGACATAATGCACTATGGCCAGAAATGAAAGAAATGATTCATCGATATGGTGGAAGTCATTATGCTATTTTTTTAGATGAAGAAACAAATGTACTATATGGTTATTTAGAAATTGAAGATGAAGAAAAGTGGAATGCTTCTAGTGAGGATGCTATTTGTAGAAAGTGGTGGGACTATATGGCAGATATTATGGAGACTAATTTAGACAATAGTCCAGTAAGTAAAGATTTAAAAGAGGTATTTTATTTAGAATAGAAGAAACATCTTATATAAATGAAATGATGAATAAAACCTTTAGGAGCAAAATATTAAATAGATGCTTTTAAAGGTTTTTTTATTTTGAACGAACTCATTATTTCTATAGAAAAAAATAGCTAGAGGGACTTGGAGTTAAAAAATTTTTCGATTATAATAAAAAGCAAAATAATGAATAGAAGTTGTATAAAACTAGAAAAAAATGGTTATAAGCTATAAGGAGGGTACATGATGAATTATCAAGTTGGAGATGTAGTGCAAATGAAGAAACCGCACCCATGCGGAACAAATGAATGGGAAGTACTTCGTGTGGGTGCGGACTTCAAATTGCGCTGTATATCTTGTAAGCATTTGATTATGATTCCTCGCGAAAAATTTGAAAAAAGTGTAAAGAAGGTACTCCGAAAAGCAGAGGCATAGAACAGTAGGGCTTATTAGAGGCAAAAAGGAGCACTAGCTCACACAAGGAAGAGGCGCTAAAGAATGAATAAAGTAATATTAATGGGAAGATTAACAAAAAATCCAGAAGTACGTTACTCAAACTCAGATACGCCTATAGCCATTGCAAGATATACACTTGCAGTGAAAAGGTCTCGTAGTAAGTCTAATGAAAATGATGCAGATTTTATTAATATTGTAGCCTTTGGAAAGAACGGAGAATTTGCTGAAAGAAACTTTATAAAAGGGCAGATGGTTACAATTGCTGGTAGAGTACATCAAAGTAGTTGGGAAGATGCAGAACATGTAAAGCATACAGTCTTTGAAATTGTAGCAGAAGAGCAGCAAATTGCAGGTAGTAAACTTACTCACTTGGCATCTGATTCCGATAATGAAGTGGCAGTTACGCATATAGAAGAAATCTAAAAATTAAATTCCATAATCTTGTAATAAAAAACAGCTATAAAAGGCTTGTATAGTAGCAATACCTATGATATAATTACAAACTGTAACAATAATCCTTGCTCTATGACATAACATAGGGCCTAAGTCCAAAAGGAGGTGCAAGTAATGAGAAATTACGAATTATCAGTTGTGTTATTCTCAACATTAAGCGAAGAAGAAAAAGTAGCTACTCTTGAAAAAGTGAAAGAACTTATCACACGTTTTGGTGGGGAAATCACAAACGTAGACGATTGGGGCAAAAGAAAACTTGCTTACGAAATCGACAAACAAAGAGAAGGTTTCTACTATTTCATTCAATTCAATGCTGAAACAACTGTTCCAGCTGAGATTGAAAGCAGAGTTCGTATTATGGAACAAGTTCTTCGTTATTTAATCGTATCTCTTGAAGATAAATAATAATTACCTGAAGGAAGGGGTCGGAGTATGAACAAAGCTATATTAATGGGACGCTTAACAAGAGACCCGGAAGTACGTTATTCGCAATCAGCAAATCCAGTTGCAGTTGCAAGATATGGACTTGCTGTAAGAAGAAGTTTTGTAAAACCTGGTGAACCAGATGTAGACTTTTTTAACATTGTTGCGTTTGGAAAAGCTGGTGAATTTGCAGAAAAGTATTTCAAAAAAGGTCAAATGGTGGCCGTTGTTGGACGCCTTCAAGTCAATACTTGGGAAGACCAACAAAAGGTTAAGCATACATCGGTAGATATCGTGGTAGAAGAACAACACTTTGCTGAAAGTAAATCTTCTTTTGAATCACGTGGGCTAATGGATGCACCTACTAGTGCACCGGCACCAAGTCCTTCTTCAGGGAATTCAGTAAGTGGGTTTACACCTACTAACTTTGATGAAGATGACGATTTACCATTTTAATATTAATTAAAAAGGAGGGAATACACAATGGCAATGCAAAAAAGACATAACCGTAGAAGACGTAAAATCAACCAATTTGCTGGTGATAATATCAAAAAGATTAATTACAAAGATATTAATACTTTAAAGAAATTCATCTCTGAAAGAGGTAAAATTCTTCCAAGAAGAATTACAGGTAACTCAGCAAAAGCACAACGTAAACTTACAGTTGCTATTAAACGTGCAAGACACATTGCACTTTTACCATACACACAAGATTAATTTTGAACGTTTAAACTTATAGAGATAAATAAGCACACACCAATATGCACACACCACTGCTACGGCAGTGGTTTTTTTATTGTGATACTAGAACTTTAAGAGTAGAGTATGGTATAATAGAACAACGTCAATTGATAGTGACTAAGAGTAATAAAGGAGGCACATTTTAATGGAAGCAAGTAAAAAAAATGTGACGAAGTTCATAGGTATTATGATCTGTTACATTTTATTAAGTGCACTAGGCATTTTTAGCCAAGAAGCAACTGTACTATTTCCTATTTTTTCGCTACCCTTTGCATTATATTGTATGAGAAATAAGTTAACCATTAACATGCACCTTATCTTTCATATTGTAGTAAGCACAGTTATTTACTTACTGACGGGCAGTCCCTATTGTATACTTATCTATATAGTAGGTGTTATGATACCTAGCTATGTGATTTTATTTTTATATAAGCAGAGACTTTCTCTACCTAATATCATGATGTATACAGGCTTAGGTTTAGCAGCAGTTGTATTTGGCTATTTTGCAATAATGAAGGCAGTAGGAAGTGATTTTGAGGCACAATTTGCCGCTGCGTTAGATGAAGTGAGTCGTACTTTTGCAAGCACCATGGATAGTGCATTGCAATTTAGTATATCAGCAGGTACTAGTACCCCTGACCTTCAACAGGCAGTTACACAGATGAAAATGGCTGTTGCTTCTGGAGTAGAGGCACTTAAAGTACTTTATGCAGCTATTATTGTATTCCAAATGGTTATAGCTTCAAGTGTTACTGTCATCATATTTAACGCTATAGCAAGGCGTAAGGATAAGACATTACCTCGCCTAAGAGAAATTTTAGAATTTAGAGTATCTAAGGTAGCAGTATTACTATTAATGGGATGTATGTTAGTTTCGGATTTTAGTACGAATATGCAGGGGCCCATTTTAGTATTAGGGCTCAATATTATGTGGTTTTTAATGAACTTATTACAGATTACTGGAACATTAGGACTCATTGCATTATTGAGAAATACATCAGTAAGTACGCCTATTAAAGTATTAGGCTATATAGTGATTGTGATTTTATTTATGTTTTCTCCTTATATAGTCATGTTTTTCGGATGTCTTGATGCTATTTTTAACTATAGAAAGGTTAAAATTGTAGTTTAGATAGAAAGGAAGTCACAATGAAAAGAAAGTTAAATAAGCACTTTTCTTATTCAATAATGCTATTTAGAGGATGCCAGATTTTATTAGTAATAGGTATGATCATTCAGCTCACTAAAATTATTAAAGCACCACAAGCACTAATAGGTCTTATTATCTATGCTATTGTGCTTGGAGTTAGTTTAGTTGGTGAAAAGAAAATTGCTAGTTTTATAAGAGGTGAAGTTGAACGAGAAACTACTGAAATCACTCATATTAAAGATTCGATGTTTTCAAATGTACAAATTCCTTTAGCTATTATTGAAGAGTTTGGGAGTATTAAATGGAATAATAAAGCCTTAAACGATTTGATGAAAGAAAAAGTGCTAATAGGTACTAATATAAAGAGTTTATTTCCTGAAAGTAAGCTTGGAGAATGGATGCTTGAGAAACAACCATCTAGTAAAAAGATTAAAATTGGAAGTAAAAGCTATGAATTGATGTTAGAAGCTTTTCAGCGTGAAGATGGAATTAAACAATATGCCATTTATTTTTTAGAATGTACAGAAAAAGAGAAACTTAAAGTACAGCTAAAAGAAGAACGTACCATCATTGGTTATTTATGTATCGATAATATAGATGAGATTAGCCAAAGTATAGAAGAGGTGAGACGCCCAATGCTAATGGCTATTATCGATAGGAAAATTAATCTATGGTTTAAAGAACGAGAAGCTGTTATTGTACGTATCGAAAAAGATAAGTATATGCTTATTTTAAGTAAGAAAGAACTTGAAAAAATGGAAGAAACCAAGTTTGATATTCTAGATGAAATAAGAGGTATTCAAGTAGGAAATGAATTACCTATTACAGTGAGTATTGGGATTGGTTATAATTTAAAAAGTCTACCTAATTCAAAAGAAGATGCACGTATTGCATTTGATTTAGCACAAGGACGTGGTGGCGACCAGGCTATTATTAAACATTACGATAAATATACGTTCTATGGTGGTAAAACAAAAGAAGTTGAAAAAAGTGCAAGAGTTAAAGTAAGAATTAAAGCCTATGCATTTAAAGAGTTACTTCATGAAGCTGACAAAGTGTTTATTATGGGTCATAAAAATATAGATATGGATTGCTTAGGAGCAGCCATGGGTGTATACCGTGGGGCGAGTTTAGTAGGGAAAAAAGCTCAGATTATTTTACGAGAACCTACTTTTGCAATTAAAGGTCTATATGATAGAATAAAGGATTCAAAAGAGTATGATGATTTATTTATAACACCAGAAGAAGCAGAAAAAGAAATAAAGAAAGATACACTACTTGTTATAGTAGATACACATCGTAGAAGCTATTTAGAAGCGCCTGAGATTTTAAATTTATGTGAAAAAGTCGTTATTTTTGATCATCATAGAAAAAGCACTGATTACATTGAAGAAGCTGTACTTACTTATTTAGAGCCTTTTATTTCTTCAACTTGTGAAATGATTGCTGAAATATTAAATTACTTAAGCGATAAGATCAAGTTAAATCCAATTGAGGCAGATGCACTTCTTGCAGGAATAACCATTGATACAAAGAATTTTGTATTTAAAGCAGGTGTTAGAACTTTTGAAGCAGCAGCTTTTTTAAGAAGAAGTGGTGCAGATAGTACTAGAGTAAGGATGCTTTTCCAAAATGATATGGAGACATATAGAGCCAGAGCAAGTGCAATTCAAAAGGCAGAGGTATGGCATGAAGATATGGCTATTTCAGAAGTTTCTGGTAGTATAGAGCATGCAACCATTGTTGCAGCTCAAGTGGCTGATGAACTTTTAAATATTAAAGGGATTAAAGCTTCATTTGTATTTACGGAGGTAGATTCCTGCATCTATATTAGTGCTAGAGCACTAGGAGATACCAATGTACAGCGTATTATGGAACTTCTAGGTGGTGGTGGTCACTTAGGGATTGCAGGTGCACAACTTAAAAATGTAAGTATGGAAGAAGCTCAGCTTAAATTAAAAGAAGCAATTAAACTATATTTTGAGGAAGGAGAATCAAAATGAAAGTAATATTAACACAAGATGTAAAAAAAGTTGGTAAAAAAGGTGATTTAATAGAGGTTAAAGATGGATACGCACGTAATGCGTTATTTCCAAAAGGATTAGCAGTAGAAGCAAATGCAGTTAACTTAAATCAAAGAAAATTAGAACAAAGATCAGAAGATAAACGTAAACAACAAGAATTAGAAGATGCACAAGCAATTGCTAATACGATTAATGATAAAGAAATTAAGCTAACTGTTAAAACAGGTGAAGGCGGTAAGGTGTTTGGCTCTGTTACATCAAAAGAAATTGCTGAAGCGATTCAAAAAGAATTTGGTGTAAAAATTGATAAGAAAAAAATCCAATTAAAAGAAGCAATTAAAGGATTAGGCGGACAAAAAGTAACTATTAAATTACATCCTAGCGTATCTGCTACAATTTCTGTACTTGTGGTAGGTGCTTAAGTCTAATATTAGCTTCATACAAAAACGTATAAAGCAATAAAGTAGTAGCAATAAAGGAGGGAAAAGGCTATGGAAGAAGTACAGAATATGAGGATTCCTCCCCATAGTATAGAAGCTGAACAATCTGTTTTAGGGTCTATGATTATGGATCATGATGCAGTTATAGTAGCGAGTGAAATACTTAGAGCAAGTGATTTCTATAGACCTGATCATGCTCAAATATTTGCAGCTATTATGGAACTTTATACATCAGGTAATCCTATTGACCTAATTACAATTCAAGATAAATTGGTACAGCATGGAGTGCTTGAACAAATAGGAGGATTAAGTTATCTTGCTGATTTAGCAAGCTCAGTCCCTACTTCTGCACATATCAAACAGTATGCAAAGATTGTGCAAGAAAAGTCAACACTTCGTAAACTGATTAAAGTAAGTACAGATATCTCGGCAAAAAGTTTTGAGGCAGAAGAGCCACTAGATAATATTATGAACTTTGCAGAGAAATCGATATTTGATGTTCTACAAAACAAAAAAACAGAAGATTTCACAGGAATTGATGAAATTGTATTAACCTCCATTGAGAAGATAGAGGAAGCGCATAAAAGTAAAGGTGGTATTACAGGAATAGAGACGGGATTTATTGATTTAGATCATCGTACGGCAGGATTACAGCCATCTGACCTAATATTAGTGGCTGCAAGACCATCTATGGGTAAAACAGCTTTTTCACTTAATATTATTCAAACAGCTGGGATTAAGAATAAAAAGAGTGTAGCTGTATTTAGTCTGGAAATGTCAAAAGATCAGTTAGTGACCCGTATGTTATGTGCAGAGGCTATGGTAGATTCACAAAAAGCACGTACAGGTATGTTAGAACCAAGTGATTGGGAAAGAATTGGACAAAGCTTACCTAATATCACTAATTCACGTATTTTTATAGATGATACACCTGGTATTAATGTCATGGACATGCGTGCAAAATGTAGACGATTAAAAATGGAAAAAGGTCTTGATTTAATTATGATTGACTACCTTCAATTAATGAGTGGTGTAGGAGATAGTAGTGCTTCAAGACAGCAGGAGATTTCAGATATATCACGTTCCTTAAAAGCATTAGCTAGGGAAATGCAGGCACCGGTTATTGCACTATCTCAGCTTTCACGTGCATGTGAACAACGAACAGATCATAGACCAATGCTTTCTGACCTTCGTGAGTCAGGAGCTATTGAGCAGGATGCTGACGTTGTTATGTTCTTATATAGAGATGAATACTATCATCCAGATACAGAGAAAAAGAATGTAGGTGAAGTTATTATTGCTAAGCAAAGAAATGGTCCTACAGGAACTGTAGAACTGGCTTGGCTAGGTCAATATACAAAGTTTGCAAACTTACAGCATTAATAGAAGAAACAAATAAAAACAGCTATTATTTCAATAATAGCTGTTTTTATTTGTAGTTTAAAGAAGTCTAATTAAAGAGGCAAGGATGACTTAATTTGAATTAATTTCAGAAAATATAATGAATTAAAATATTTTATTGAAAAAATAGGAAAAAGTGGTATAATTATATTAAAAGTTACAAATGATGGGGTGAGTAGATGGTGCAAGATAAAAGTTTTTTATCTGTTAAAGATGTAGCAGAGATGCTAGAAACAGAAGCCTATGTTCTTAGGTTCTATGAAAAGGAACTGAATTTAGATATTAAGCGAAATAGTAAGGGGCATAGAGTTTATACACTTGAAGATGTGGAGGTATTTCGTAAAATACAAGATATGAGAGAACAAGGGCTTCAGTTAAAGGCTATTGAGGCTATTGTACATGATCATAGTGGGGAGACAAAGGAAACTTATGAGCAGTTAAGCAGTATCACAGTTTCGGCTGTAGCACCTGTAAAAAATAGCGATCTAGTAGATGTTGATATTACAAGTGCGGAGGATGAAAAGGTTAGACAATTTTCTTTCTTAATTAAGGACATGCTAAAACAAGCATTAGTCGAATGTAATCAGCAGTCCCAAATTGAGCTACAAGAAACGATCAAAAAGGAAGTAGATACTGCAGTAGAGGAAAAGGTCTCTAAGTATCAAGAGGCTCAAGATGAAAAAAATGAGGAGTACTATAGAAGATTAGATGAGACCATGAGAGAGATTCAAAAAATGCGTAAAGAAATGAGTGAGGCTAAGGAGGAAGCTATTAATAAGAAAGAAAAAGGTTCTTTTTGGAGTCGCTTATTTAAAGACAAAAATGAAACTGCGCAGATATAGCATACATAAAATGAAGAGTCATCTATGAATCCCTCCTAAATATCAGTAATAATAAATAAAGGACTAATATCTTTGAAAGAATATTAGTCCTTTATTTATGTTTATTATTTTAAAAGTTTGTAAGTGTAGTTTTATCCTATGATTGGTAGGTTGTACTTTTTAAAAATAGCTACAACTGCATTGGTTTCGTCTACAGTTGGTTCTTTAGTATCTGTTAAAGTGTAATCATAGCCTAGTTGTTCCCACTTATATTCGCCCATTTTATGGAATGGAAGAATATCAATACGTTCTACATTGTTTAAAGTGGTTAAGAATTTCGCAAGGTTTTCAATGTCTTCAGGGTTATCTGTTAGATTTGGAACGTATACATAACGAATCCAAATAGGAATGCCACGTTCTTCTAAATGCTTAGCAAATTTTAAGGTACGATCTAAAGAGACACCTGTTAAATTTTGATAAACATCTTTATTATAAGATTTGATATCTAATAATGCAAGATCAGTATAATCAAGAATAGGATCAGCTATGTTAAGATCTACATAACCAGAAGTGTCAACTGTTGTATGAAGTCCTTCTTGTTTACATTTCATAAAGAGATCTTTTAAAAATTCAGGCTGCATAAATGGTTCACCACCACTAACAGTTACACCACCGTTAGAAGACTTCATAAATGATTTATATTTAACGATATCTGCAATAAGTTCTTCCGTAGCCATTTCTTTTCCGTCGCTTAGTTTCCAAGTGTCTGGATTATGGCAATATTTACACCTAAGAGGACAGCCTTGTGTAAAAACAATATAACGAAGGCCAGGACCATCTACAGCGCCACAAGTTTCAATTGAGTGAATTCTACCTTTCATGTCATGTTCCCCCTGATCTATTTTATATTTAGGATAGAATGAATGATTTACTTTTCTATTATAAGGTATAAATAAAGAGGATGTAAACATCCTCTTTATTTTAAGTAAATATTTAGCAAATATTAGAAGTGTTCGTGGAATGTTCTGCTAATTACGTCAAGTTGTTGTTCTCTTGTAAGACGGATAAAACGAACTGCATATCCAGAAACACGAATAGTAAGTTGTGGATATTTTTCAGGGTGATCCATAGCGTCAAGTAATGTTTCACGTTGCATTACGTTAACATTTACATGGTGAGGATCTTGAATGAAGTATCCATCAAGAAGACCACAAAGGTTAGCAATACGTTCATCTTCTGTTTTTCCAAGAGCAGATGGGATAATTGAGAATGTATTTGAAATACCATCTAATGAATCTCTAAATGGAAGTTTAGCAACAGATGCAAGTGATGCAACAGCACCTTTTACGTCTCTACCATGCATTGGGTTAGCTCCTGGAGCAAGTGGTTCACCAGCTTTACGTCCATCAGGTGTATTACCTGTTTTCTTACCATATACAACGTTTGATGTAATAGTTAAGATTGATGTTGTTGGAACAGAATCTCTGTAAGTGTGGTGTTTTCTAATTTTGTTCATGAAGTTTTGAACAAGATCTACAGCAATGCTATCTACGCGATCATCATTATTACCATAAGCTGGATATTCACCTTCGATTTCGTAATCTGTAGCAAGACCATTTTCGTCTCTGATTACTTTTACTTTTGCATATTTAATTGCAGAAAGTGAGTCAACAACTACTGAGAAACCAGCAATACCTGTTGCAAATGTACGTTCAACATTTGTATCATGAAGTGCCATCTCAAGTGATTCATAGTGATATTTATCATGCATGAAATGGATAACATTTAATGTATCAACATAAACTCTAGCAAGCCAGCTCATCATATCATTGAATTTTTCCATAACTTCATCATAGTCAAGATATTCAGATGTAATTGGTTGATATTTTGGTCCAACTTGTTCACCTGTAATTTCATCTTTACCACCATTGATAGCGTAAAGTAATGTTTTAGCAAGGTTAGCACGAGCACCAAAGAATTGCATTTCTTTACCGACTTTCATTGCAGATACACAACATGCAACAGTATAGTCGTCACCATAGTGTAATCTCATTAAATCATCGTTTTCGTATTGAACAGATGATGTTTTGATTGATGTGTCAGCACAGAATTTTTTGAAGTTTTCAGGAAGTCTTGGAGACCAAAGAACTGTTAAGTTTGGTTCTGGAGATGGTCCAAGGTTTGATAATGTGTGAAGTACACGGTAAGATGTTTTAGTAACCATGTGACGACCATCAATACCCATACCACCAATTGATTCAGATACCCAAGTTGGATCTCCTGAGAAAAGTTCATTGTATTCTGGGATACGTAGGAAACGAACCATACGAAGTTTCATTACAAAGTGATCAATGAACTCTTGAATTTGTTCTTCTGTATATGTACCTGCTTTAATATCTCTTTCAGCATAGATGTCAAGGAATGTAGTGTTACGTCCGATTGACATTGCAGCACCGTCTTGTTGTTTAACTGCACCAAGGTAACCGAAGTATAACCATTGAATAGCTTCTTTAACGTCTTTAGCTGGTTTAGAAATATCAAAACCATATTTTGCAGCCATTTTCTTAAGATCTTGAAGAGCGATGATTTGTTCAGCAACTTCTTCACGACGACGTACTACATCTTCTGTCATTGGAGATACGTCTAATTGTTCTTTATCTACTTGTTTTGCTTCGATTAAACGATCAATACCGTATAAAGCAACACGACGATAATCACCTACGATACGTCCACGACCATAAGCATCTGGAAGACCAGTAATAATGTGACTGTGACGACAAGCTCTCATTTCTTTTGTGTAAGCTTGGAATACAGCAGTATTATGTGTTTTGTGATATTTTGTGAAAATTTCTTTTGTTGCAGGATCTAAATTATAGCCATAAGAATTAAGTGCTAATTCTACTGTACGGATACCACCGTTTGGCATAATATTTCTTTTTAATGGTTTATCAGATTGAATACCAACAATAGTTTCAAGATCTTTATTTAAGTAACCAGCATCGTGAGAAGTAAGAGTTGAAGGAACTTTTGTTTCAGCATCTAAGATACCGTTTTTAAGTTCTTCGTCCATAAGTTCACGAACTTGGCCCCATAATGTAGTAGTCGCTTCTGTAGGACCTACTAAGAAAGATGCATCACCATCATAAGGTGTATAGTTTCTTTGAATGAAGTCTCTTACATTAACTTCTTTTGACCAAATACCTTCTGTAAAACCGTTCCATTGTTCAAGCATGAATATTCATCTCCTTAAGCTAATTAAAGAAAATCACACATAGGTGTGTAATTCAAAAATAGACTATACTTAAATATAGTATATTTTTGTAAAATCATTATATACTGTATACTGTATACACGTCAAGATTATTATTTATAAATGACAAAAATAATTTATTTTCTATTTTTTAGAATTAATGGGAAGAATTTTACTTATTGATGAGAGAATGTGATTAAAATGAGCCTAAAATGAGTAGGCTATAAAAGTTATTAAAGAAGTATCAAAAAGAACTAAAGTGTAATAAAAATAGTGATATAGGATAAGTATAAGATAGAGTGAATTAAAAGCACATGATTAAAGGGATTCACAGATTTTAGGACACTAACCTCTTTACACAAATAATCATCTCCATTATACTTAATGAATAAGATATATTAATATAGAAAGCAGAACTTTTAGAAAGGATGTGAGGTAGATGAAAATAGAGAAGATTAGCGATACGCAAATCAAAGTAACATTAAATCACTCAGATCTTATTGATAGGAACTTAAAGCTTAGCGAACTTGCTTATGGTTCTCAAAAAGCACAAGCTCTTTTTAAAGATATGATGGCAAGAGCGAATGAGGAGTTTGGTTTTGAAACAGATAATGTACCTCTTATGATAGAAGCAGTACCACTTTCAACAGATAGTATTATGATTGTTGTCACTAAAGTTGATGATCCATCACAAATAGAGCAAAAACTAGAAGCAATAGGGGAAAGACCAACACATCGAACATTTAAAGAACCAGAAGAGGATCGACTAACGGATTTAGCCTTAATGGGAAAAGATATTTCTGAGGCACAAGTTACAGCAGCTAATAAAGAAATTGCACTTACGTATTTATTTAATGATTTTGACCAAATGTGTATGGCAGCACATCGTGTACAACCTATGTTTGCAGGAGATAATTCTCTTTATAAATATAATGAGAAATACTTTTTAGTTTTTGGTAAAAATAAAAAGGCAGATAGTGAGTTTGAAGGGATGGTAGGTGTATTAGATGAATTTGGAAGTAGATGTCCAAGTTCAGCGTTAAATGAAATGTTTTTAAAAGAACATGGAAAATTAATGATTGATTTACATGCAATAGATATATTAAGTAAATATTTATAAAAAAAGTCACTCGCAAAGGAGTGGCTTTTTTATATTTATTAAATCATTAGTAGATTGATATATAATTGGTATATTTTACGTATCATATAATGAAATAACCTATGATTTAAGTTTGAAAGATTCGCAATCTGTACATTCTACTTGAGTAGGATTTGATTCATGAGTACCAACCATGATTTTTTGAAGTGTACAGTAATCTTCTGTACCTGCGTGATATTGACATTGATTAACTTTACATCCGATACTTGAATTCTTTTGCATATAGTTATGCCTCCTTAATGATTAGATATTGCTTAAGCCAAGATTAGGATTTGCATATTGATGACAAATTATTTATAGAGAGGATAAGGTTAAAGAGGTAGTTCTTAACAATTAATAAAAGATTAAAAAAATAAGAAGCTATGAGCTTTAAAGCTCATAGCTTCTTATTTTTTTAATCTTAAACTGTTTCAAGAAAAGCATTAAGCTCATTAATTAATGCATCTGCATCAATTCCATGTACAAGACAAGCATCTTCTAAAGATTCCATTTGTGAAGATGGACATCCAAGGCAATGCATA
>JAHLFQ010000238.1 GCA_018883705.1 Candidatus Cellulosilyticum pullistercoris | reverse complement strand
GCCATGCACCTATGAATAGACGCACAAAAAGTGGATCTATTATCCACTTCTTCTCTATTTATAATGCCTTATTAAATTTTAAATTTCTTCTTTAATTCTTTAACAATAAAATCAATCGCTTCTCCTAGTATTAAGATAACAAATAATCCAGGGTATTTAAATGGCGTATACAAAAAAATCCCCGTAGTAAATAATGTGAAGGCTATAATAATCACCATACTTACCCCAGATACCTTACTCTTCTCTATAGCGCCCAAATAATCATCTACCTCTTTCTCATAAGAAAACGAAAGTAATCTCTCAATTATAAAGAAAGCCCATAATAAAGGTGACCCCTGTTTATAAGTTACTAAATACATACACAAAATACCTATATAGGTTAACATGAATACTAATATTGGAAAATTTTTATCTTCTTGTTCCATCTCAAACTCCTCATTATTAGTTCTTAAATTTATTAATGTGATTGCATTTTATTTTATCATTATAACTTATCATCTATTTATTATATACATTGTATATGAATTAAATATTAATTTATTCACATATAACGATTCACAATTTATCCACAGGTCTATGTCATTTATCCAACATTTTTTCTTATTTTTTTTAGATTAATCCACAAATTTATGTAATCTATCAACATTTTGTGTATAACTTATTTTAATTTGTGGATTATATTATTATTTTGTCCACATAAATATTCTTATTCCTCCTATAAACTTATATCTAATTGCCTTACTATTTTATCTGTTTTAGCCCTTTATGTTTTTAAATTAACAATAGAAAAATCTAGCTTTATGTTTATTTATATCATTTTATAATTTATTACTCATATTATATTCTTAAATTTTTCATATTTTTATACAAATCTTAGTCTTTTTGTTGTCAATTTTATCTATAATATTTCATAACGCTTTATACTTTTTATTTCATTTGTGTATTTTTTAACGCTTTTTATCTTGAAATATTAGCAAATTGAAGCATTCATTCTCTACTTCCCACTGAATCAACATACAAAATTATCCTATTTTGTATTTGAAATCAATTGACATTAAACTCATAGCATGGTATTATTCAATAAGATTTCAAACAATTCTAAACTGTATTATTTCCTTTTATTTTTATCCTTTATTGTTAAATTTATAACAATCATGGTGAAAATAACCACAACTATACAAATTATTGATATTAAAGGGAGGATATTTACAATGGCAGAAAGCAAAAAAGTAAAAGATGAAGCACCTCAAGTTAATGCAGAACAAATGGTAGATGACTTAGTTCAAAAAGCAAAAGTAGCTCTTGATGAGTACATGAAACTTGATCAGGCTCAAGTTGATGAAATTACTAAAGCAATGGCTCTTGCTGGTTTATCCGCTCAAATGAAACTTGCTAAAATGGCAGTTGAAGAAACAGGCCGTGGTATCTTCGAAGATAAAGTAACTAAAAACATCTTCGCTACAGAATACATTTACCACAGTATTAAACACGAAAAAACAGTTGGTATTATTGAAGATAATGAAGAGGAAGGCTACATCGAAATTGCTGAACCAGTAGGTATCGTAGCTGGTGTTACACCTACAACTAACCCAACTTCTACAACAATGTTTAAAGCCATCACATGTGCTAAGACACGTAATCCAATCATCTTTGGCTTCCACCCAGCTGCTCAAAATTGCTCCCTGGAAGCTGCTCTTATCGTAAGAGATGCTGCAATCAAAGCTGGGGCTCCAGAGAACTGTATTCAATGGATTGAAGTACCATCCATTGAAGCAACAAACGCACTTATGAATCATCCTGATGTAGCAACTGTTCTTGCAACAGGTGGTTCTGCAATGGTTAAGGCTGCATACTCTACTGGTAAACCTGCTCTTGGTGTCGGACCTGGTAACGTACCAGCTTTCATTGAAAAAACTGCAAATCTTGAACAATCTCTTACAGACCTTATTCTTTCTAAATCATTTGATAACGGTATGATTTGTGCTTCTGAGCAAGCTGCTATTATTGAAGCTCCTATTTATGATAAAGCTGTAGCATTTATGAAATCAAAAGGCTGCTACTTTGCAACTAAAGAAGAAGTTAAAAAACTTGAACCAGTTGTTATTGATCCAGTTCGCCAAATGGCAGGTCCAGCTATCGTTGGTAAACACCCATACGAAATTGCAGCACTAGCTGGTATCACCATTCCAAAAGAAACAAAAGTAATCTGCTGTGAACTTGAAGGTGTTGGTGAAGCTTATCCACTTTCTAGAGAAAAACTTTCACCAGTACTTGCTGTTGTTAAAGCTAAAGATGTAGAAGACGGTATTGTAAAAGCTGAAACGATGGTAGAACTTGGTGGACTTGGCCACACAGCTGTCATTCATACAACCAATAATGATCTTATTGATGAATACGGTAAACGCCTTAAAGCTTGTCGTATCATTGTCAACTCTCCATCAGCATTTGGTGGTATTGGAGATGTTTATAACTCACTTATGCCTTCACTTACACTTGGTTGCGGTTCTTACGGACACAACTCTACCTCATCCAATGTAACGGCTCAAAACTTAATTAATAAGAAAAGGGTGGCAAAAAGACGCGTGAATATGCAGTGGTTTAAAATTCCAGAAAAAATTTACTTTGAAGCAGGTTCAGTACAATATCTTTCTAAAATGCCAGATATTTCCCGTGCAATTATTGTCGCTGACCCAATGATGGTTAAACTCGGTTATGTTGATAAAGTCATTTATCAATTAAATAAAAATTTAAATAAGGTAACTATTGAAATCTTTAGCGAAGTTGAACCAGATCCAGACCTTGCAACAGTAAGAAAAGGGACAGCTGTTATGAACTCATTTAACCCAGACGTTATTATCGCTCTTGGTGGTGGTTCTGCAATGGATGCTGCTAAAGCCATGTGGTTATTCTACGAACATCCAGAAGCTGACTTCATCGGTATGGCTCAAAAATTCTTAGATATTCGTAAACGTGTTTATAAATTCCCTAAACTAGGTCAAAAAGCAAAAATGGTTTCTATTCCAACGACATCAGGTACAGGTTCTGAAGTCACTTCTTTCGCTGTTATCTCTGATAAATCTCAGAATATGAAATACCCACTTGCTGACTACGAATTAACACCAGACGTAGCAATCATCGACCCAGAATTCGTTCTAAGCGTACCAGCTGGTCCAACAGCAGATACAGGACTTGATGTATTAACACATGCCATCGAAGCTTATGTATCTATTTTAGCTTCTGACTATACAGATGCTCTTGCACTTCATGCCATTAAATTAGTATTTGAATACTTACCACGTTCTTATAAAAATGGTGCTAAAGACCCAGAAGCAAGAGAAAAAATGCATAATGCATCATGTATGGCAGGTATGGCATTTACTAATGCTTTCCTTGGTATCAACCACTCACTTGCTCATAAACTTGGTGGTGAGTTCCATATTGCTCACGGTCGTGCAAATGCGATTTTACTTCCTCATGTTATTGCTTACAATGGTGAGTCTAACCCAACTAAATTTATGGCTTGGCCAAAATACGGTAAATTCATTGCACCAGAAAGATACCAAGAGATTTCTAGAATGTTAGGACTTCCAGCTTCTACTCCAGAAGAGGGTGTTGCATCTCTTGTCAAAGCTGTTAAAGACTTAATGAAAGAAGTAAATGTTCCATTTACACTTAAAGAAATGAATATCGATGAAAAAGAATATCTTTCTAAGATTAACGACCTTGCTTATAAAGCATTCGAAGATCAATGTACAACAGCTAATCCAAGACTTCCAAAAGTAACTGAACTTGAAGAACTTTATAGAAAAGCTTACTACGGTAAATAAGATTTTAACAAGGGTAAATGCACATGGCATTTACCCTTTTTACCTTTAAGTAAGTCGTTATAACTTTTACTTTCTTAGGAGTATGCTATAATTTATGTACATATTAATAGGAATGTTTTAAGGAACACTACCTTTTAACATTAAACGAGGTGAACTGCATTGCAAACATATGGTTGGCTAATTTATAATGGTGGACTTAGGTCCCCTAAATATATGGAACTTAATGAGCTTTATGCACACGCTGCTAAAAAGCTTGGTATCACATTAGAGCTCATTGCAAATAACGAGATTTACTGCTTCATTGAAGCAGGTGAAACTATCATTAAAACCCCTACTGCTTCTCAAAAGCCTGATTTTATCCTTTTTCTAGATAAAGATATACGCCTTGCTAAACAACTCGAAAAACTTGGCTATAGACTCTTTAATTCTAGAGAAGTCATCGAAAACTGTGATGATAAAATCCTTACTTTTCAGGTGCTTGCTAACGCTGGTATTAAAATGCCTAAGACACTTTTTTCAGCCATGCTCTTTAATGGGACAGGTAGTGGCAAGGCCGATTTAGGCTTTACAAAAATGATTGAGGAAACATTTGGCTACCCACTTGTAATTAAAGAAGCCTTTGGCTCTTTTGGTGCTCAAGTTTACCTTATTCATAACCGCGAGGAACTTATGGCTAAACAAAAAGAGCTTCTTTATACACCTCATCTCTACCAAGAATTTATTGCTTCAAGTAAAGGACGCGATGTACGTATTTATGTTGTAGGCGATCAAGTTGTCGCTTCTATGTATCGTTTTTCTGATTCAGATTTTAGAGCCAATATCTCTAATGGCGCCTCCATGGCACCTTATGTCCCTAATGAAGCTTTTTGTCAGCTTGCTATTAAGGCTACCAAGGAGTTAGGTGCTGATTTTACAGGTGTTGACTTGCTATTTGGAGAAAATGATGAGCCGATTCTTTGTGAAGTCAATTCTAATGCACATATCAAAAATATCTATGATTGTACAGGCATTGATGTAGCAGAAGCTATTTTCAAGCATATCTTGGAGGTACTTTCTCATGCATAAAGGCCTCTTAATTTATAACCCTGAAGACTATGAAAAAAACAAATGGTTTGTTCATGAATTGCTTCAAAAAGCAGCTAATCATAACTTATCTCTAACTCTTGTATTACGTGATCAATTGATACTAAGTACAGATGATAAGAAAGGCTTAGTGGCTTTTCATAAAACCCACACTTTACTTCCTCTTATGGATTTAGATTTCGTTATTAATCGTACCCGAGATAGCCTGATTGCTACTCATTTTGAAAAAATGGGCTGCAAGGTGTTTAATAATAGCACCGTAACAGAGATTTGTAATCATAAAGGAAAAACCCATCAACTGATTAATAGTCAAGGTATTTCTTCGGTCAAAACGCTGCTTAGTAATGTGCACTACTTTCACCCAGCACACCTTCCTTTTTCCTATCCTGTTATTTTAAAGTCTGTTAATGGACATGGAGGAAGTGAAGTATACCTCATAGAAAATGAAACAGACCTTATGACAAAGCTTGCTCATCTTCCTACGGAGGACTTCGTATTACAAGAACTCTGTACAAATCCAGGCAACGATATTCGTGTCTTTGCCTTAGGTGGCAAAATAATAGCTGCTGTAAAACGCTTCTGCTCATCTAGCTTTAAATCTAATTATTCTTTAGGCGGAAGTGCTACCGCTTATCAACTAAAACCTCATGAA
>JAHLFQ010000237.1 GCA_018883705.1 Candidatus Cellulosilyticum pullistercoris | reverse complement strand
ACGTATTAGAGAAGGAATCAATACAAAACAGTATTTAAGTGAGAAAAAGGTATTAGATCTCATCTTAGCATTATTTGAAGAAAAAGGATTAACAGCAGACCATGATGTGCCTTATGTGGCAGTTAATGACCATGCTGTGATACAAACCTTTTATCCAACGGAAGAAAATAGTTATCTCATCACTGAGAACTGTAGGGTAATACTGGACCTTTGGGCGAGGGAGAAGGAAGAAGATAGTATTTATTATGATGTAACTTTTTGTGCTTACACAGGAGAAAGGGTGCCGGATAGTTATGAAGAACAGTTTCAAAAAGTAGTAGAGGCAAGAGAAAAATGTGTAAGCTATATAGAAGAGCATCTTGCAAAGGGAGAATTAGTCACAGGGTGTGAAGTAGATAAGATGTGTCGAAGCTACTTTAGAGAACTAGGATGCGAAGAAGCCTTTGTACATCGAACAGGGCATAATATCGGAAGAGAAGTACATGGAGAAGGGGCTAATCTAGATAGTTTTGAAACCCATGATGAGAGAAGACTTTTATCAGGAGCGCTTTTTTCTATAGAACCTGGGCTTTATCAGGATGGAATAGGTGTTAGAACAGAAATTGATGTTTATATAAGTCCAGAAGGTACAATAGAAATTTTTGGAGAGCGTCAGCAAAAAGTACATTGTATATAAAAGCATATGAAGGAGTTAAGGAATGAATAATGAAAATCAAAGTAGGACAATAGATATCGTATTGGTAGGATTATTTGCTGCAGTAACTTATTTAGGAATACAGTTTTTTAGAATTCCACTTCCAGCAGCTGTAGGAGCACCTTTTTTACACTTTGGGAATATTTTCTTTCTCTTAAGTGTCTTACTACTTGGTAGTAAGAAGGGAGCATTGGCAGGTGGTATAGGATTTATTTTATTTGATATACTAAATGGCTATATTACTGTCATTCCTAAGATAGCTATATTAACTATACTAATGGCATTTGCAGCAGGAAGTGTATTTAAGAGACTTAGTAAAAAGTATAGTGCAGTAGGAAGTGTGATTGTAGCAGTTACAGTAGCCTTTCTAATTAGTTTAGCAGGTGATTTCTTCTATGATACATTACTGCTTGTCTTATCAGGCAGTGAAATGGTTCCAGCTATGTGGGCGGCATTTACAAGCTTACTTGCAACGGCTATCAACTCTGTTTTTGGTATTGTTGCAATTGCTGTATTGTATACACCACTTCGTTATACTTTAGAAAAGTACAAAAAGTAAGATGAAAGTTAGATACAATTAAAATGGTGGTTATCAGGTCATATCCCTTTTGGGAGGCCTGATAACCACCATTTTTTATAAGCTATAGGTTTTGTAATGATATTAATTAATCACAATAGCTGTAGCATCTAAAATATTATCATAAATCCATTGGGCATTTTCCACAGCTAATCTAATGCAACCATGACTTAGGGCCATGCCTAGACGATCATCTATGATTTCAGTGCCTTCGGCATTAAATAAGACAGAATGATAATAATAGGCGCCTTTGATTCTGGTTGCATATTTGACTCTATAAGCATCCGTACCAAAGTAAGGCTTTCTACCAGTCACATAAAAAGTCCCCTTTATAGTTGGCGTGCTAGGTTTACCAACCGTGCAGTCCCATTTATAGAGTTGTTTCCATAAACCATCATTACCTTTTTCAAAGATATAAGTGAGTTTATTTTCTAAATCTGTTGTAATGAGATTATTTGTAGGGCTTTTAATCCCATTGTCATTCACAAAGCGAGTCATATCTGTGTAAAAATACGTGAAATCATATGCATTGGGAGGATTACCATCATCAGATAGGAATTGGGTAAATATATAGCCTTTTTTATCATTGTAAATGACCTGACTCCAATCGCCTACTACAGATAAAACTTGTACTTCAGACTTTGCAGGAACGACGGTAACGGGATTGGATTCAGCGGAAGGATAAGACCTTAAGAGAGTATCTCTCCAAGTATATTTTGTAGTGGACAGGTAAGAAGAATAGACATAACCTTTTTGATTGTTATAGAGCACTTCATACCAATCTTCAGCAGCATCAATAACCTGAACTTTTGAGCCAGCTGGAATGACGGTTAAGACTTTAGAGGATGCAGAATTTTCTTCTCTTAGATTGACATTAGCTAAAGTATATTTATAGGGAGTGGATACTTGCCGTTTATACCTTCTCATATTTCACCTCAAAACTTCGTTTTATAATACATTATGATAAGTCCAAGCCAGAGGTGAAAAGATATTGATAAAGTACAAGAAAATAATAAGAATGGGTAAATTAAGGATAAATAGAGGAATTTGTTAAATAGCTAGTAATACTTGAAAAAGTAGAAGTTTGTCAATTAAAATAGAAGTGAGGTCAAATATAGAAGGGAAGTGAAGGATGATAGATAGAAATAAGCAAGAAATTCAACAAAAACAGTTAAAAGTATTTTGTGTGGCAACCATTGTATTTTTTTATGTGGTAGCTCTTTGTATGGCATCACCTAGAGAAATTATAGAAGGGATAAAACAAATTATAGTTTCTAGGGATGCGCTAATAACAGATTACTTTGAAATTGCTAATTATGGAGCAGCATTTTTTAATAGTGCAATGATGATGACTCTGGTAGTTATATTAATTAATATATTAAAGATTCCGTATTTAGGGCTTACGCTAGCAGCATTATTTATTAATGCAGGATTTGCTTTATTTGGTAAGAATCCAGTAAGTGCATTACCCATTTTAGCTGGAACTTATATCTATGCCAAACTGCAAGGCGTAAAAATGAGTAGATATCTTTATACCTCATTATTTGGATTATGTTTAGCGCCACTGGTAACGGAGATGGTATACCTATTGCCATTTTCATTAGGCATTAATCTAATAATTGCTATCATGTTAGGGATATTAATTGGATTCGTTTTACCTCCACTGGCTATGCATACGGCTTCTATGCATATGGGGTATAATTTGTTTAATGTAGGCTTTGCAGCAGGGATACTAGCATTTATTATTGTATGTGTGCTACAAGCTTTTGGGCTAGAAAGCGAATCTGTCTTTATATGGCGTGAGGGTAGACCACTTTGGTTAGTACTTATATTATATGGATATTTTTTAATGACATTTTTATATGGATTATGGATTAATAAAGGTAAGATAAAGCCTTTATTAAAGATTCTAAGGCATCCTGGACGTTCGGTAGCAGACTTCATATTAATGGATGGAGTCGGAACGACCCTAATGAATATGGCTATTGTTGGAATATTTTGTGTAAGTTATATCTTACTTATAGGTGGAGATTTATCAGGGCCGATAGTGGGAGGTATATTAACTATTTTTGGATTTGCGGCGTTTGGTGTACATCTTAAGAATTTTATTCCCTGTATATTAGGTGTATACCTTGCAACGTGTCTAAAGATTTTTGAACCAACCATGCCAGCCATACAACTTGCTGCACTTTTTAGTGCTGGAATTGCACCTATAGCAGGACAATTTGGACCTATAGCAGGCCTATTTGCAGGTGTGCTGCATACATCTGTTGTCATGTGTACAGGAAAAATGTACTCGGGATTAAACTTGTATAATAATGGATTTTCACTGGGATTTGTGGCGATTATAATGATACCTCTATTAGAGAGTTTCATGAAAAAGTTTAAAAGGGAATAATTTTAGGAGACGAAAGTTATGTTACATGAAGAAAAGAAATTAGCTAAAATAGTAGAGGAGCTAACCGTATTCTTTTTTGGAATAGGCGGAAATGATATGAGCTCTAGTATTAAAAGAGTGGGGCAAACAGCTATTATCTCATTCAAATCAAATTATGATACAAATTTTAGTTGTAAATTAGAATCTATGAAGGAATGCCTAGAGGGACAAAGAAATGATGGGATGGAAGATATCTATTGGGAGCTAGTTGGCACAGGTGACCCTGGTGAAAGTAGTCAGCTTTTGTTAATAGGAATGATGGTAGATGAAACCATTATTGAAATACAGGAAGATTATGTCCTAATACAATTAGTTAAACATATGTGACAATCATAGCATGATATTAAAAAAAGCCTTTTTACTTTGAAATAAGCAAAGTAGAAAGGCTTTTTTGATGAAATAAATACTTAATAAAAATAATAGCAAGGTACCTTGATTTATAAGTTGAAATTCGATAAAATATCAAGGTACCTTAATATTAAAAAAAGGAAAGAGGATCATATGGAAAAAATAGAGAAGCATGAACTTTTAGCATTGATGGAGAAATGTGGACATTTTCTTTATCATAGACGAGGTGGAAAAAGAGGTCAGGGCAAGATTTTAAAAATACTACTTACGGAAGGGGAAATAACTCAAAAGGAATTGCAAGAACGTTTAGGAATACAATCTGGTTCTATGAGTGAAATTGTTCTAAAGCTAGAAGGAAATGGCCTGATTTGCAGAGCAAAAGATGAAGCAGATAAAAGAAAAATTAAGTTAAAAATTACTGAAGAGGGAAAGCGTTTCTTTGAGGAAAAGCATAAGACAAAGATAGAGCAGGAAAAGAAACTGTTTAATGCCCTTACTAAAGAAGAGCAGGTACAATTAAAAGTGCTGCTTACCAAGTTATTTGATGACTGGGAATCAAACTTTGAAAAAGTGTCTTTTGAACATGAAAGAAAGTGCTGTAAGAAGCATGCAGATTAGTTTGCAAGGTTTCATAAATATAGAAAGGGGACGATTAATCCAATGTTAAAGTATGTAAAGAAATATTGGTTTTATGCACTACTTGCACCATTATTTATGGTCGGTGAAGTAGTGATGGATTTAATTCAGCCTCAATTAATGAGTATTATTATTGATGAAGGGGTATTGGGGCTATCTAATCAGGGTGTAGGGAATTTGAATTTAGTGATTGGAACCGGGATAAAGATGATTGGACTTGTTATACTTGGAGGTATATTTGGCATCTTATCAGGGGTATTTGCTAACTTATGTAGTCAGAACTTTGGAAATGATATTCGTAAAGACTGTTTCAAACGTATTATGTCTTTATCTTTTGAACAAACGGATCAGTTTTCTACAGGTTCCTTAGTGACTCGTGTGACTAATGATATTACACAAGTACAAAATCTAGTAGCTCAGTGTATTAGAGGGTTTGTGCGTACCATTATGTTATTTGGTGGAGGCATTATTTGCATGCTGAGTTTAGACCTGAGCTTTGGTGAAGTTATTTTATGTACCTTACCTATTGTTATGCTGAGTGTTATCTTTTTTATTGCAAAGGCGAATCCTATTTTTAAAGTTTTACAAAAGAAATTAGATACTATGAATAGCGTCATGCAAGAAAATGTGTCAGGCTTACGTGTGGTTAAGGCTTATGTAAGAGAAGATTACGAGAAAGAGCGCTTTGGAAAAGCTAATAATGAACTAGTAGGTACGCAGTTAAGCGTCTTAAAGTTATTTTCTTATATGACACCTCTTATGAATATTGTTTTAAATATTTCGGTGGTAGCCATTATTTGGGTAGGGTCTATTCGTGTACAAGAAGGTTCGATATCACCAGGTAGTATTATGGCAGCTATTACATATGTGTCTCAGATTTTCCATAGCATTTTAATGATGGTCAATATCTTTCAGACTATTTCTAGAGGAAATGCTTCGGCAAGCAGGTTAAATGAAGTTCTAAATAGTACACCGACTATTAGGGATGGAGAATTTGATGGTCATACTCAGGTTAAAGGTAAAGTTGAATTTCAAAATGTTTCCTTTGCTTATCCAAATAGTAGAGGAGAAACCATCTTAAAAAACATTAACTTGACCATTCATCCAGGAGAGACGATAGGTATTTTAGGGGCTACAGGAAGTGGCAAATCGAGTCTTGTGAATCTGATTCCTAGATTTTATGATGCCACAGAAGGTCATGTTTTAATTGATGATGTGAATGTGAAGGACTATAAATTAAGCACTCTGCGGAATAAAGTTGCCATTGCGCTTCAAAAAAGTGAGTTATTTAGTACTACGATTAAAGAAAATATTGCGTGGGGTAATGAGAAGGCTACTGAGGAGGAAATCAAAAAAGCTGCTGATATGGCGCAAGCTTCGGACTTTATTGAGAGTAAAGAAGATGGCTATGATACCATGGTAGCAGAAAAAGGAATGAGTTTATCTGGTGGTCAAAAACAACGAATAGCTATTAGTCGTGCGCTTCTAAGGCAGGCAGAAATTCTTATTTTAGATGATTCTACGAGTGCACTAGATTTAAAGACAGAAGCTAAGCTTTATGAAGCATTCGGAAGAGCCTATCAAGATATGACAAAAGTCATTATTGCACAACGTATTGCTTCCGTGAAGGATGCAGATCGCATTGTAGTCATTGATGAGGGGCAGATTACCCACTATGATACTCATGAGAATTTATTAGCAAATAGTGAAATTTATCAGGATATCTACAATTCACAGTTAAAGAGTGGAGGTGGTATCAATGAAGCAGTCTAAAGAGGCACCTGTAAGTAACTTTAGAATACCTGGTCAGAGAGGACCACGTATGAATCAAGTGGTGGAAAAACCTAAGGAAGGAAAAAAGACGGTAGTTCGCTTATTTAAATATTTTGCAGACGAAAAGTTAATGATTTTGGGCTTATTAGCAGTTGTCATACTTGTGGTAAGTTGTTCAGTTTATGCACCTAGCCTTCAAAGTAATGCCATTGATAAACTATCAGAAGGAGCCTTTAACCAGTTGCCTAGAGTTTTAGTAATGATGATAGTGGTCTATGCCATTTGTAGCGTAGGGACACTGCTTCAAAGTTTATTAAGTGCCCATCTTAGTCAACGTATTGTAAAGAAGATGCGAGAAGATTTATTTGATAAGATTGTTAATCTACCTATCAAATATTTAGATAATCATCCACATGGAGATATAATGAGTCGCATGACAAATGATGTTGAAAATATTTCTAATACGGTATCCCAATCATTAAGTTCTCTTGTATCAGGTATTTTAACGGTTATTGGTACAGTAGGGATTATGGTATGGTACTGCAAGGAACTAGCATTGTTATCATGTATCACTGTTATTTTAACTATTGGAGCAACTAAATATCTATCTAGAGCAATGCGCAAGTTCTTTCGTAAACGCCAAGTTTTATTAGGAAACCTTAATGCAACAGTAGAAGAGATGGTAGTAGGCTACAAAACAGTAACGGCTTATAATAAGCAAGAGGCAGCCATTAATGAATTTATAAATACTTCAGATAAGCTAACAAAGACAGGAATCATAGCTGAGATTCTAGGTGGTTCCATGGGACCTGTAATGAACGTCATTAATAATATTGGATTTGTTATTATTGCAGCTTTTGGCGGTTATTTTGCTATTAATGGGATCATTTCAATAGGCGTTATTTCTGCCTTTATTATTTATGCAAAGCAATTTGGTAGACCTATTAATGAACTTGCTCAGTTATATGGACAGATTCAAACAGCTATTGCAGGTGCGGAGCGTGTCTTTGCGATTATGGATGAACCAAGTGAAGATAAAAGTGGCACAGAGAATATGTCGCAGTCAAAAGGTGTTGTTACGTTTAGAAATGTTAATTTCTCCTATGAGCCTGGTAAACAAGTTCTATCTAACTTTAATTTAGAAGTTAAGGCAGGGCAGAAGGTAGCATTAGTAGGGGCAACAGGAAGTGGTAAAACAACAGTCGTTAATTTACTGATGCGTTTTTATGATATAGATAGCGGTGAAATCCTAATAGATGGGGTCAATATTAAGGATATAGCAAGTGATGAATTAAGAAAGAGTACGGCTATTGTATTACAAGATACAGTGCTTTTCTCTGATAGCATTAGAAATAATCTAAAGTATTCTAATCTAGAGGCTACTGATAAAGAAATGGAAGAAGCGGCACGTATGAGTAATTGCCATCCTATGATTAATCGTTTATCAGAAGGATATGATACAAAACTTACAGAGTCTGGCTATAATTTATCGGAGGGGCAGAGGCAACTACTTTCTATCGGACGTGCTTTTTTAGCAAATCCTAAGATCCTTATTTTAGATGAAGCCACATCTAGTGTAGATACTCGTACCGAGAAGCATATTCAAGATGCAATGGTTAACTTAATGAAAAACCGTACAAGTTTAATTATTGCCCATCGTTTGTCTACTATTCAAGATGCAGATTTAATCGTTGTTTTAGATAAAGGACATATCGTGGAAATGGGAAATCATGAGGCTTTATTAAAGAAAAAAGGAAACTATTATGACTTATACATGACACAATTTGCAGGAAATAGCATATAGATATAACTATAGCTAAAAATATTTACTAAAGAAGAATGAAT
>JAHLFQ010000236.1 GCA_018883705.1 Candidatus Cellulosilyticum pullistercoris | reverse complement strand
AGGGATATTTACTACCAAGATTTGCAAAAGATAAAGCAAGTACTATAGAACCAGCTCCTGTTATAATCCATGCAAGAATGGTGATAAATGGACTAGAAACCTGTGCTAAACTTTGAGGCGAGGTAAAGATACCCGAACCTATCATATTACCAACTACAATAGCCGTAGCCGTAGCAAGGCCTAGTTCTCTTTTTAATGTAGCTTTTTCTTTCATAATTTGCTCCTTAAGTTGAAATTCTTTATGTCAATCCGTATTATAGCATAAATAATAAGTAGAATCATTATTTATAAATTTAATTTACCCAATTATGTAATTCTAATGACATTTTGGTATTTCAATTTATTATTAGGGGCATTAAATAATATCAGTGATTTCAGCTTATATTTAATGAAAAAGATTTACTAATTAAGGCATTGGTAGCAAAGCGCTTAATCAAAATCTTAACTGAATCTTAACACATTCTATTAATTTTACTAGAACAAAATATAAACTTAACATGGAATAACTTATAAAAGAATATATAATGCATGATAAATTTATATAAAAATTTACAACAATATGTAAAATGTGATATTATAACTAATGGGAAAATAAATTAGAATAGATATATTATTTTAATTTTATTTTCTTAATTACATGACTCATTTAATTAAGAAAATAAAATGGAGGGAGAGGTATACATAAAGAAGTAGATGATTAAAAATATATTTATTACAGGAGAGAAGCAAATTGGTAAATCAACCCTCATTAATAGGTTAATTGAGGAAATGAAATTTCAAGTAAGTGGATTTAAAACATTACCGTATGAAATAGAAAATCAGCGTATGGGCTTCTATTTAAAAGGATTAGTAGAAACTAATGAATATAAAAATAATATGCCCATATCTATTCAGACTAGCAAAGGAAGTTGCATTCCAATTATAGAAACTTTTGAGACATTAGGTGTGGAGGTATTAAGGAAGAGTTTGGTGACTTCTCATCCTATCATATTAATGGATGAATTAGGACGACTAGAAAAAATGGCTAAAAACTTTAATCAAGAAGTCTGTAAGGTGTTAGATAGTAACAAAGTGGTAATAGGCGTATTACAACAAGTCCATGTCCCTTTATTAACAACCATTAAACAACGAGAAGATACATGGATTTTAACATTAGACCATCATAATACACTTGATGTGTATATGGCAATAAAAGAAAAAATAGAGAGGATTTTAAATCATGTCTAAAAAAATTGTAAGTTTAGTATTAAGTTTGATGATTATGGGGACAAGCTTAGTAGGATGTACGAATCATACAGTATCTACAGAGCAGACTTCAACAAGTACAGAAAATGTACAAGAAAGTAGTACGAGTACGTCAAATGAGGTAGTTCAGTCTGAGACAATGACCGTAGTAGATCAGTTAGGGCGCACAGTGGAGGTTCCAAGAGAAATAAATCGCATTGTTTCCTCCTATTATATCTCTTCTTCTTTATTAATTGCACTTGGTGCAGAGGATAAAGTCGTAGGACTTGAAATGAAAGCAGATACACGTGAGATTTATAAGAAAGCAGCACCAGAATTTTTAGAATTACCAGGCGTGGGGACAAGTAAAAGCATAAGTGTTGAAGAGACACTTGCTCTTAAACCAGATTTAGTGATTTTACCTTATCGTTTAGAAGAATTTGTAGAACAATTTGAAGCTTTAGATATACCAGTTATTGTTGTAGAACCAGAAAGTATGGATCAATTTTTAGAGAGTATTACTTTGATTGGAACAGCCATTGGAGAGGAAGAAAAAGCAGAAGCCCTTTTAAATTATTATGAAGAAAAAATAGCTGAAATCAGTAGCTTAACTGAAGGCTTAGAAGAAAGACCTCGTGTTTATATGTCAGGTGGTTCAAGTGCTTTTACAACATGTACTTCTAATATGTATCAAAATGACTTAATTCATCTTGCAGGTGGTCAAAACGTATCTGAAGCATTAACAGATGGTTACTGGGCTAATGTATCAGCTGAACAAATTTTAGCCTGGGATCCAGAATTTATATTTAATGTGAATTATGCAAGTTATGACATCAGTGAATTAACTAAAGATGCACAACTTGCACCAGTGAGTGCTATTAAAGAAAATAGAGTTTATACCTTCCCATCTGTATTAGAAGCCTGGGATTATCCAACACCATCATCTATTTTAGGTATCTTATGGCTGACACATCAGTTACACCCAGAGCTTTATTCAGTAGAAGCCTACACAAAGGATGCACAAGATTTTTACAAAATATTTTATGATATCGATATTACGGAGGAGGATATGGGTCTATGATTCATAGGTTCCCATATAGGCGGAGGTTACTCATAACAATAGGGATACTTTTGGTTTTAAGTGGTATAGCACTTATTATAGGAAGATACCCTGTGTCACTTGAAGCGTTAGGAGGGGTTCTTTTAGGCAGAGATACAACCTCTCCTCTTTACACTTTAATCATGCAAATTCGTTTGCCACGTATACTTATCGTTATACTGAGTGGGGGTGCTCTTTCCTTGGCTGGTACCATTTATCAAGGGTTATTTCAAAATCCGCTTGTTTCACCGGATGTGCTGGGAGTTAGTTCAGGGTGTGGTGTAGGTGCTATTTTAGCTATTTTGTTTTTTTCTCAGATTCCTTTTTCACTTCAAACAATGGCTTTTTGTGGAGGCATTGCGGCTGTTGTCCTTGCACTTGTTATGGCTAGAATGAGTAAGACCAATAAGTTATTGGGACTTGTTATTTCTGGAATTGTTATAAGCTCTGTTGCTTCAGCTATTACTATGCTTCTTAAGTATAGTGCTGACCCTTATAAACAACTGCCTACTATCGAATTTTGGTTAATGGGAGGCTTTTATAAAGCAAATTGGGAGAGATTTGGACTCATATGGCCTAGTATAGCCATAAGTATTATTGTTTTATTTATAATCAGATGGCCTCTTAAGGTTTTAACACTAGGAGATGAAGAGGCTGAAGCTCTAGGAGTAAATGTGAAGCAGATCAGAATAGTAGCTATTGGTGCAGTTACACTTCTTGTGGCGGCTGTTGTATCAGTAGCAGGTATAATTAGTTGGATAGGCCTCGTGGCACCACATATTGTTAAGCTTTTAGTGGGGAATAATTTAGAAAAAGAAATGCCTATGAGCTTATGTATTGGGGCGAGTCTGTTACTACTAGCTGACACATTAGCCAGGTCTTTGTGTGCAGCAGAAATCCCAGTAAGTGTGCTAACGACTTTTGTGGGAGCACCTTTTCTGGTTCATTTATTGTATCAAAGAGGCAGGGCAGAACAATGAGTCTTCGTTTAAAAAATATAAAAATAGTACGTGGCTTAAATGTCATTATAGAGGATTTTAGTTTACATATAAACCAAGGTGAACTAGTGGCAGTTTTAGGGCTTAATGGGACAGGAAAAACAACACTTATAAAGGCTATAGCTGGTCTTTTGCCTATAGCTTGTGGAGAAGTTTTTTTAGATGAGAGGCCTATTAGTAAAATGAAACATAAGGAGCGTGCAAAGCAAATGACTTATGTTCCACAGCAGATGGCATGCGACTTAGAGTATACAGTAAGTGATTTTATCTTGATGGGGATTACACCCTACTTAGATTTTTGGCAAACACCTAATAAAGGTGATTATGAAAAAGTAGATAAAATTTTAAATGATTTAAACCTAAGTTATCTTAAAGCAAGTCGGCTAAGTCAAATAAGTGGAGGAGAAAGACAAATGGTGTATTTAGCCAGAGCACTTATGCAAAAGACAAATGTGATGCTATTAGATGAACCTACTGCTCATTTAGATTTCAAACGACAGCATGAATTTTTATATACTTTAAAACAGTTTAAAGAGCAAGCTAATAAAGCTGTTTTAATATGCATTCATGATCCAAATTTAGCTTTGCAATATGCAGACCAAATTGTTGTTCTGCATAATAAACAGAGGCTTGGAACAGTTTATCTTCCTAAAGAGGGAGATAAAGAGAAAAGAATAGCCAAACAGGCACTTGTTGAGCTTTTAAAGAAAGCTTATGGAGAAGCAGTAGAACTTAATCAAGAGCTAGAAGGTAGTATTTTATATCATCAGAAGTAGAGGAGAAGTTAATAGGATGACAATTAAGGAGTATTTTGTAGCAAATAGCTTAGAAGAAGCTTATAACAAATTAATGAGTGGAAAGAAAAATACAATTTTAGGTGGTATGATGTGGCTGAGGATGCAAGATAAAATGGTACCTGTTGCTATTGATTTATCTCAGCTTGGTCTAGATTATATTGAAGAAAAAGATGATGTGATTGAGATTGGTGCCATGACTAGTCTTAGACAAATGGAAGAAAGTAAGTTGTTAGAAGAATATTTTGGACCTTTATTTAAAGATGCCTTTTCTCATATTGTAGGGACACAATTTAGAAATACAGCAACCATAGGAGGAAGCGTTTTTTCACGTTTTGGATTTTCAGATCCTTTAACAGTACTCCTAGCCTTAGATGTAAAGGTTGAACTATATGGTGCAGGTGTTATGTCTTTGGAGGAATTTATGGAAACACCTATTCAAAAAGATCTTTTAGTAAAGCTTATTTTAAAAAAAGAAAAAATAAAAGCTATATATAAATGTCAACGTCAAACGGCAACAGATTTCCCTAATTTAACAGTTTGTGTTAGTAAGGTG
>JAHLFQ010000235.1 GCA_018883705.1 Candidatus Cellulosilyticum pullistercoris | reverse complement strand
AACTTTTTATCTTCATAAACAGGTATCTGATTTTTTTTCGCTTCAGTAAGTATATTTTCTGCTACTTTTCCACTACCACTTGCAACAATTGTTGGTGCAACCATGTCTTCTTTATAAGATAAAGCAACTGCTTTTTTGATCTTCTTTGTATTTGTCATGGCTTCTCCTATACTTTAAAATCTAAATGACACAACATCGGTGACATATGGTTATCTGAATTTTGTTTCTTTTCATCAAATAGCTCAACGACTATCTTTTCAACAGGTACTTTAGAGGATTTCATACTTTCTAGAAAAACATGCTCATACTCCATTAATTGTTTTTTGATTATTTCATTTTCTACCTTAATCTTTAAGTTCACCTGCCCAGATTTTTCTACTAGATGCACCTCTACTTTATTAAGTGCAGGCATATTAAGTGCAAGTACAATATACAATCCTTGCACTTGTCCTGTTTTCCACTTTTTAGGTTTAAAAAAATAGAGTTCACCCATTGTATGATGCTCTTTAAGTTGAAGCGGAAAGCATATATACTGACCGTGCATTTTATATTTTTCTAAGACTTCTATTGTACTTTCGAGTGGCTGTACATATGTTTTCTCATTATTTTCTTTAGCAACTTCCCTAATAGCTTTTACAATTTGCTTAAGCCGTATATCCAGCTTTGTAATCTTTTCAATTTCACTCTCTTCATCATTCTCAATTGATTTTAAGTGGACCATCAAACTTTCATGAATGAGTGCTTTACTTAGCTTATTTAATTGATCATGAGACCAATATTGTAGTACCTCATCAAAGAGCTTATTAAAAGTATACTGCCATTTTCCCTCTTCTGTCTCTGATAAAATAGCTTGTTTAAGTACACCTTCTTCATCTTGTAAGAGAGGTATCTGTTGTAATAAGATTTCTTTTACTTCATGAGGATTAAGTAGTTCAAAAAAAGCATGTACCAATTCACTAGATTGCTTAGGACTTAATGTTTCAATTAAATCATCAAACGTTGGCATCAATGCTTTTGTACCTTGCTTCTTTAAAGTTGTTAATAACTCAAGATCATCTTGTTGTGGTACTTGTTTTTGACTTACTAAATTCGTTAGCGCTTCTCTAGGTATATCATAGTTTTTCGAAAAATTTAGCAACTGCATAAGCTGCTTTTTAACAAGTGGTAACTGCTTCGCTACAAACTGTTCTATTACTTGCCTCATTTCAGAAGTATCATTAATCCCCAAATCATGTATAGCCTGATCAACGATGCTTATCATATTTTTTTCATCTTTTGGAGTTTGTGCTAGTTCCAGTATAAGGTGCTGACACTCTTTTCCTACTACCAAAAAATCTAGCTCTTTATTAAGTTCTACATCTGCTGGTAAACTGGCAAGTAATTTCAAGCCACTACTTAATTTCAGCATCACTTGCTCACCATCTAATACCACTTGCCCCTGTAGTAAATCACCTATTTGAATTTTTGAAAGTGCACCCATAACTTCTTTAGTATAGGCACGATTTATTATTTCTGATGTGTCTAAATGCTGATTGATATTTTGTCGTGTTTTTGAACTGGCTAAATCATTAATCAATCTATCCCCTCATTTTTTAAAAAAGATTTACGATGTAATGGGGTAATTCCCTGACTCCTGATAGCATCATAGTGTTTGCTGCTCCCATAGCCCTTATTACTCTCCCAGTCATATCCTTTATATATTTTTGCATACTGGTCCATCATACGATCTCTAGTTACTTTTGCTACAACACTTGCTGCTGCAATACTGGCACTTTTGTTATCCCCGCCAATAATGGCATGTTGCCTACTCATAATCTGTGGAATTTCTTTATTTCCATCTACTAATACACACTCATAGTCATTAGGAATTTGACTTAATGCTTGTCTCATTGCTTCAAAAGTTGCTTGTAAAATGTTTATTTCATCAATACGTGGTGCATCAACAATTCCAATTCCAATAGCAATAGCTGCTTCTTGAATCTCCTGATATAAAGCTTCTCTTTTTTGGCTACTTAATTTTTTCGAATCTTTTAAACCTAAAAGTTCAACTTGAGGTGGTAAAATAACAGCAGCAGCTACAACAGGACCTGCTAATGGACCTCTTCCAACTTCATCTATCCCTACAAGTACTTGATGGGCTGCAAATGCCTGGTCAAACGCCATACGTAGTTCCCATTCTGCTCTTATGCTTTCAAGTTGTTCTATCTTCTTCTTATATTTAACAATAAGTTTTTGTACCCCGCTTCTTTCATCTGCCTCAAACGAGGATAGTACTTGACCTAAGTTTTCTATATCTGTTTTTTTTAGTAGTTCGTCTATTTCTTTAATATTCATCCTATCTCCCTCATTCAATTTTTCCTATAATACTAAGAGGAAAAATTCTATAGCCCGCTTTTGCAATAATACTACTTCTTGGAATTGCACCAAATACACGAGAGTCTTTACTATTTAAACGGTTATCTCCCATTACAAAATAATAATCATCAGGAATAGTATATGGGAAATCAACCTTAGAGCCCGCATAAAGATAAGTCTTTACAGACTTAGTCAGGTAAGCTGTTTCATCAAGTAGCTCACCGTTAATATATACCTTATTGTCTTTAATATCAATTTGGTCTCCCGGTACTGCAATAATGCGTTTAATCAAAAAATCGTCATTATATTTAAAAACAACAATCTCTCCTCTTACTGGATCACGATAATAATAGGGTAATCTGCTTACAATCAAATGATCTCCTGGATTGATTGCTGGCATCATCGATTCTGTAGGGACTTTTGTATTACTAATAATAAAAGATGGAATAAGGACAATTGCGACTAAAACTGCAAGTATAGGCTCTTTAATGGTTTCTATTATTAGTTTAAGGGATTCTATCTTCTTGTTCATTTTAGTCACTCATCACTTTCTAATTACTATTTAAGTATGCCTATCTCATTAAATGGATAGATTTTAATCCATGCTTTTCCATAGATATCCTCTCTTGGAATTGCCCCTAAATATCGGCAATCTTGACTTACAAATCGGTTATCTCCCATTAAAAAATAATGTGCTTCTGGAACAGTATAAGGAAAGCTAATAGGGTTTGCACCTAATGGTTCTGACGTAACCCCTTCGTCTAAGTAGGCTGATTCGTCTAAAAGTACATCATTACGATAAACTTGACCGTCTCTAATATCAATTACATCACCAGGTAAGCCTATTACACGCTTAACCCAACTTTCATCACCATGTCTAAATACAACAATCTCACCATACTGTGGATCACGATAATAATACGGAAACATATTCGTTAAAACATGATCACCTTCATTAATTGTACTGACCATAGACGAGGTGGGTATCTTATTATGACTAATAAGAAAAATGGTAAATAGAAGTGCCACAAGCACAATTAAAACAAGTTCTTTTATAAATTCTATACTGCTTTTTACACCATTTAATACTTTTAGCATTTTTTCACTTCTTTCTCTATTTTTATGCCCCTTATTTTCTATACCTTTACTTAAGTACACCCATTTGAGTAAATGGATAAACTCTAAAAAGTGCCTTACCTATAATATCATCCCCTGCAATAGCGCCTATGTAGCGACAGTCTTTACTTTCTAAACGATTATCACCCATTAAAAAATAATGGCCTTCAGGGACAGTATAGGGATATTGTACTATGGTTGGTTCATAAGGATTCAATGCCGAGATACCCATTTCCTGTAAATAAGCCGATTCATCGAAATAAGTACCATTAATATAAATATTACCGTCTTTAATATCAATAACTTCACCAGGCATGCCTACCACACGCTTAATCCATGGTTTACCATCTGGCCCATTAAAAACAACGATTTCTCCTCTTTCTGGAGTGCGGTAATAAAAAGGAATTCTAGATACAAGTAATCTATCACCTATGTGTAATGTCTCTACCATAGACGGGCTAGGAATCTTATTTTGACTGATAATAAATGTCATGAAAAGCATGACTGCCAAAATAAGTATAACTATTTCTTTCACTTCTACTATTATTTTCTTAGCACTTGTTACTCTCACACTTTTCCCCCCGACATCTTATAAGCAATCTATCAAACGTTATCAGGCAACTCAATGGTGAGTCTTCCCCATTTTCCTGCTCTAAATTCGTCAATAATAATCTGAGCAGTTCTTAATTCATCTAATGCACCACCAGCACCTATTAGACCTCTTTTTAATCCAATCGCACAAAAAGCCTCATATCCATCTTCTGATAGTTCAATTTTATATCGGTTTTCTAGGGCACCTTTAAATTCTTTGAGGCCCTGCTCTAATAAACCGATTGCGATTTCTCTATTATCTAATATGTTATCATTAATAGATCCAATATAAGCAAGATGTCTTGCAACGTTTTGGTCTTCAAATTTAGGCCACAAAATACCTGGCATGTCTAATAACTCAAAGCCCTTTCTGATTTTAACCCATTGTTTGCCACGTGTAACCCCAGGCTTATCTCCTGTTTTAGCCGTACTTTTTCCTACTAATGAATTAATAAATGTAGATTTACCTACATTAGGAATCCCTACAATCATCGCACGAATAGGTCTATAAATTCTACCTCTGGCCTTATCTCTTTCAATCTTTTCTCGAAGTAAATCTTCAGCAATTTGTATCACTTCTTTAATGCCTTTACCATTAGTAGCAATAATAGGAACTACTTTAACATTGTGCGCACTATACCACTCAATCCATTTTTTAGTAGCTTTTTCATCAGCCAAATCTGCTTTATTTAAAATAACAATACGCATTTTATTTTTAGCAAGTTTATCAATGTCCGGATTCTTAGTACTGTAAGGTGCTCTTGCATCTAATAGTTCAATAACAATATCAACTAATTTAATATTTTCTTCTATTAATCGTTTCGTTTTGGTCATGTGACCCGGATACCATTGAATCACTTTTCCTTTATTTATTATTTCTTTTTCCATATAGTAATGTCCTTTCATGAAGCTATTCTTACCTAAGTTTATACACTCTCATTTTATTATAATTAGGATGTCTTTGAACCACAATAGCTTTTTAATAACAATCTATTTTTAAACTTGTAAATAATAAAAAAAGGACTTTAAAAGTCCTTTTTTTATTATTTAATTAATTCTTTAACTTTAGCGTTTTTACCAACACGTTCACGTAAGTAGTTAAGTTTAGCTCTTCTAACTTTACCTAAACGAACAACTTCGATTTTTTCAATGTTTGGTGAGTGAAGTGCCCAAGTTTTTTCTACACCTACACCGTAAGACATTCTTCTTACTGTGAAAGTTTCACGCACACCACCATGTTGTCTTTTAAGAACAATTCCTTCGAACATTTGTACACGTTCTCTTTGTCCTTCTTTAATTTTTGCATAAACTTTAACTGTATCACCTACGTTGAATGCAGGGATTTCTTGTTTAAGTTGTGCGTTTTCGATTTCTCTAATAATTGGGTTCATTTTGTATTCTCCTTTTTTCATAGATGTTCTTAACAATATATTGACAGAGGACCATCCGTAATAACACTACAAAATTATAGCATGTCTTTATCTTGCTTGCAATCTTTTTTTGCATACTCTGATAAAAAACGTTTTTCTTCTTCTGATAAGTTCGCCTTTTCTAGCAAATCAGGCCTTTTATGGTAGGTATTAATAATAGATTCTTGCCTACGATGCGCTTCAATTTTCTTATGATTTCCTGATAAAAGCACATCTGGTACCCGTCTATTACGAAAAACTGGTGGCCTTGTATAATGATAATACTCTAAAAGTCCATCTGAAAAAGACTCTTCTTCAAAAGAAGCTTGCTTTCCTAATACACCAGGAATCAGTCTCATAATACTGTCTGCAACAATAAGCGCTGGAAGTTCTCCTCCTGTCAAAACAAAATCTCCCATTGAGATTTCATCTGTTACAATTTCATCAATAACTCTTTGGTCAATCCCTTCATAATGGCCACACAAAATAATAATATTTTCCTCCTTGGCAAATGTTTCAGCCATTTGCTGATTCCACACCTTACCGTGAGGCGTCATATATAAAACACGTGGCTTTTTCCCTTCTGTCTTTTCTAAAATAGAGGTGTAACAATCATATACAGGCTGTGCTCTCATCAACATGCCTGCTCCACCGCCATATGGATAGTCATCTACTTGATTATGTTTATTCCCTGAAAAATCTCTAATATCTACTGATTCTAACTCAATGAGACCTTTTTGCTGTGCTTTTGCCATCATACTATAGCCCAGTACATGATCAACCATATCTTTAAACAAGGTCATAATCGTTATTCGCATAGTTCTTCTAACCCTTCCAACAAGTGCACACTCATTTTTTGTCCTTCAATATCTACTTGCTTAATCACTTGTTTAATTGCAGGTAAAAGTAAGTCTTTTTCTCTATCTTCTTTCCTTACCACATAAACATCATTGCTACCTGTTTCTATGACATCAACCAGTTCACCTAAATATCGCTCTTCTTCTGTAAATACCTTTAACCCAAATAAATCACAGATATAATATTCATCCTTCTTAAGAGGTAAACTGTCCTTACGTTCAATCTTAAGGACACTTCCTTTAAGAAGTTCAGCTGCATTCATATCTTCGATCCCTTTAAGCTTTAAAAGAACAAAACCCTTATGATATCTTATACTTTGAATTTCATAGCTTTCCATTGTCTTACGTTCTACAAAAATACTTTTTAACTTTTCAAAGCGTTTTGGGTCATCCGTTGTAGGCATCACTTTTAGTTCACCTTTCACGCCGTGTGTATTAACAATTTTTCCTACTGTAAACATTGTATTCATCTTAATCACCTTTTATTTATAAAATTATAAGCTTTCATGAACGTACTTCTAATGAAATTACATTCATGCCACGGTTTATTTACCCTCATAAAAACCTATAAATCTTTTTATACCTCTTTATGCCTTCCTTACACTAATAAGCATAATAATTCTCATAATATAGAGAATAGGCTAGGGGAATCCCTAACCTATTCTATAATGTCTACCACAACTTTCTTTGATTCTTGAGAGGTTGTAGCTTTAATAATTGTACGAATGGATTTAGCAATTCTGCCTTGCTTACCAATCACTTTTCCCATGTCTTCAGGGGCTACTTTAAGCTCCAAAACAATTTTGTTATCAACTTCTTTTTGTGACACAGAAACTTCTTCCGGATGATCTACTAACTCGCTTGCTATCATGTATAATAAATCTTTCATTGTAATGCCCCCTTAGTTAAAGGAAATATTAGATTCCAGCTTTTTTAAGTAAATCTTTAACTGTATCTGTTGGTTGAGCACCATTTGCTAACCATTTTTGAGCTGCTTCTTTGTTTACGCTTAATTCATTTGGTTCTTGACATGGATTGTAGTAACCGATTTCTTCGATAAATCTACCATCTCTTGGAGAACGTGCATCTGCTACAACGATTCTGTAAAAAGGAGCTTTCTTTTGTCCCATTCTTTTTAAACGAATTTTAACTGCCATAATAATTTCACCTCATAATTTATTTTAATATATATTACATAAAAGGAAATTTAAATTTGCCTTTTTTGCCTTTCATTGCACCTGAGAACTGTTTCATCATACTTTGCATTTGCTCAAACTGCTTAATCAACCTATTGACTTCCTGAATATCACGACCTGATCCTTTAGCAATGCGCTTCTTACGAGACATATTTAGTAAACTTGGATTAAGTCTTTCTTCCTTCGTCATAGAAAGAATAATAGCTTCAATGTAATCCATTTGTTTATCATCAATTTGGTTTTGAATCTCATTAAGTTTTGCACTGTTCATTCCTGGAATCATACCTAATATCTGACTCATAGGTCCCATTTTCTTAACTTGTTGCATTTGTTCTAAGAAGTCCTCAAAGTTAAACTCTGCTCTTCTAAACTTTGCTTCTAATTCTTTTGCTTTTTTCTCGTCGATACCTTGTTGTACTTTCTCAATAAGGGTTAAAACATCCCCCATACCTAAGATACGAGAAGCAATACGTTCAGGATGGAAAGGTTCTAAATCATTAAGCTTCTCACCCATCCCTACAAATTTAATAGGTTTATTTGTTACTGCCTTAACCGATAAAGCAGCACCACCCCTACTGTCACCATCTAATTTAGTCATAACCACACCATCAATGCCAAGCGCCTCGTCAAATGACTCTGCTACATTAACAGCATCTTGCCCTGTCATAGCATCTACAACTAGTAAGATTTCTTGTGGTTTGACAGTACTTTTAATATTTTTAAGTTCATCCATTAAAACTTCATCAACATGAAGACGTCCTGCTGTATCTACAATAACAACATCTAAATTGTTTTCTTTAGCATGCTCTACACCGCGTCTTGCAATTTCAACTGGGTCTACATCTGTGCCTAACGAAAAGACAGGCACATTAACTTGCTTACCTACTTTAATTAACTGATCAATTGCCGCAGGTCTGTAAACATCACATGCTACAAGTAGTGGCCTTTTCCCTTGAGATTTGACTGTACTACTCAATTTTGCACTTGTTGTTGTTTTACCAGCTCCTTGAAGTCCAACCATCATAATAACTGTTATACCGCGTGGCATAAAATTAATTTTGCTTTGCGTTGAACCCATTAGATTAATAAGTTCTTCATTTACAATCTTAATGACTTGTTGACCAGGTGTTAAACTTTCAAGTACCTCAGAGCCAATAGCACGTTCTTCAATCGTTTTAATAAAATTCTTAACAACTTTAAAGCTAACATCTGCTTCTAATAAGGCTAGTTTAACTTCTCTTAAAGCTGTTTTTACATCCTTATCTGAAAGCTTTCCTTTACCTTTAAGTTGTTTAAATACATCTTGTAATTTGCTTGATAATTGATCAAAGGCCATATATTGTCCTCCTACATCTTATTGATTAATCCATCGACTAGAGTAATGACCTCATTTACACTATTTGCATTTTCACCCTCTAGACTTTTTCTCATCTCTTCACAGTATTTCTTAATTTTAAGGAGTGTTTCTTCATTACTTTGATACTTTGAAAATAAATGAAGTTTTTCTTCATAATCTAAAAGCTTTTGTTCGGCTTTTTTAATCGTATCAAAGGCACTCTGTCTACTAATGCCATGTTGTTCTGCCATTTCGCCTAGTGATAAATCCTCAAAATAATATTCTCTTAACAAATTACTTTGTTTTTCAGTGAGTAAATCCTGATAAAAGTCAAACAAATAGGTAATCACCACAAATTTTTCCATCATATTCTCCCGACTACTGTCAGTCATTTTTACTTTACACTAGAAATTATAGTGAAAAAGCACTAACTTGTCAACCTTTATTTAGGAAAAAGGATTTATTTTCTAAGCCTTTATCTTCTTAAGCTTCTTCTGCAAATAAAGCTTTAGCAAAAGCTTCTGCATCAAATGGCTGTAAATCGTCAATCTTTTCTCCTACACCTATATATTTAACAGGTACTTTTAAACTTTCGTAAATCCCTACAATGGCTCCCCCTTTTGCCGTACCATCTAGCTTTGTTAAAATAATACCACTAATATCTGCTACTTCTTTGAAAAGCTTAACTTGCTGAATAGCATTTTGACCTGTTGTTGCATCAATAACAATTAAAATTTCTTTTTTGGCTTCTGGATATTCTCTTGCAATAATACGAGAAATCTTTTCTAGTTCTTTCATTAAATTTGTTTTATTTTGAAGTCTTCCAGCTGTATCACAGATTAAAACATCGCTTTTTCTTGATTTAGCTGCTGAAATGGCATCAAAAACAACTGCTGCCGCATCTGAGCCTTCATCGTGCTTAATAATTTCAACGCCCGCACGGTTTGTCCATACATTAAGTTGTTCAATTGCCGCTGCTCTAAAGGTATCCGCTGCTGCAACAAGTACCTTTTTATGTTGAGTTTTAAATAGGTGAGACATTTTTCCAATCGATGTTGTTTTTCCTACACCATTTACCCCGATTACTAATACCACGGTTGGACCATTTGGATTTAAAATATCATCTGTAGGCTGTTGTGTTAAGAGACTCGTAATAATTTCTTGAAGCGCTGGTTTTAAAGCACTTGGATCTGTTATTTTCTCTTCTTTCACCTTACCTTTTAGCTTTTCCATAATATGAAGCGTTGTATCTACACCAAAATCAGCCATAATTAAGGCTTCTTCTAACTCCTCATATAATTCCTCGTCTATATGTTTAAAGCTACTTAAAACATCATCTACACCTTTTAAAATACTATCTCTTGTTTTACTTAATCCACTAAACAAGCGTTTAATAAAGCCTTTCTTTTCAGGCACTTCATTAGTCACTTCTGTAGCTTTTTCATCTATTACATCTTCTTCTAATTCAGTTTCTAAATTTTTTTCTACTTCTAAAACTTGTTCTACTTCCTCACTATTTTCCGTAACTTGTACGTGCTCTTCTGCTTCAATAGTAGGTATTATTTCTTCATCGCTTTTAAGTCTGTCTTCTTCTTGTATGTTTAGCTCTTCAAAGTCATCTGTTTCCGTTTCGATATCCTCTGATTCTACTTCTTCTAGCACGACTTCATTTGCCTGCTCCTCACTCCTTGAGGTTAAGCTTTCGCTATTTTGCCCCGGATTTAGTGCTTCTTGTTCCTTCTCTTCTTGATTTTTATTTTTACCGAATAATCTTTTAAATAAACTCATCTCATTAGCCTCCTAACTACTTTTCTTTTTGTCCATATACTGATCTACTTCACCAAGCTGAATAGAAAGTACTGTGGAAACGCCTCTCTCCTGCATCGTTACGCCATATAGTGTATGAGCACGTTCCATTGTACCTTTTCTATGTGTAATAACAATAAACTGCGTCTCATCTGATAATTTTTCTAAATAGTTGGCAAAGCGAATAACATTTGCATCATCTAACGCGGCCTCAATTTCATCAAGCACACAGAATGGAGAGGGTTTTAACTTTAAAATCCCAAAAATGAGTGAAATAGCTGTTAATGTTCTTTCTCCCCCTGAAAGTAGGGTCATATTTTGAAGTTTTTTACCAGGTGGTTTCGCAATAATTTCAATCCCTGATTCTAGAATGTTTTCCTCATCTACAAGTTCTAGATAGGCTTCTCCACCACCAAATAATTCTTTAAATACCTCCGTAAAGTTCTGAGCAATAATTGCAAATTGAACCCTAAAGATTGCTTTCATTTCTTCCATAAGCTTATCAATCATCTCAACAAGGGTTTGCTCCGCTTTCTCAATATCCGCTTTTTGGCTCATTAAAAATTCATAACGTGTTTTTATTTCATTATATTCTTCAATAGCGTTAACATTAACATTACCAATTTGCTTAATACGTCCACGAAGTTCTACTGATTGTTTTTTAAGATCAGAAATAGGTATGTCTTCTTTTTTATAACTTAACGCATGGGTATAGGTAAGTTCATATTGCTCCCACATACTATGACCCCAGTTTTGCTTTTGAAGGTTACTATTTTCTTTCTTATTTTCTAACCGGTATTTTTCTTCCTTTAAGAGATCCATTTTTTCAGCTAACTTAACAGATTGTTCTATTAACTTAGTTTCACTATTTTCTAATACTTTCTTCTTTTCATCAAAAACTTTTCGCTCTTCTTGTGCTTTTTCAATCTTTCTGCCATCTTCTTTAATTTGATCAGCAATCTTTTGGGTTTCGCTTTTTAAAGAAGTAATTTCTGCTTCATATTTTTCAACCGTTTCGCTGAGCTGTGCACTTTTGGTATCGTGGTTATTAATAGCCTCTTCTAATTCTTTGATTTGGTCTATCATAAAATTCATATTTTGAATCGTACTAGATAAACCAATTCGTTTTTCTGTTAATTGTTTTTCTAATTTCTCTCGCTGACCTCTTGAAGCTGTTAAATTCTGCTCAAGTTCAGTGATGACATTTTCATCACTAGCTAAGTTCTCTCTAAGCTCATTTAACTTTTTCTCTGCCTCATCTTTTCCTTGTTTAATTTGATCAATGGATTCATCAATATTATTTCTCTCATTAATCAGCTGCAATTGATTTGCTTTAGTAAGTTTTAAAGCATGTGTATTCTTTTCTATTTCTAATCCATAATTTTTCTCTTCATCATTTAATCTTGTCCATATCGTCGTTGCTTCTTCATAAGAGGTAATAAGGGTAGTAAGAGACCTGGTTACGTCTTCAAGATTTTTTTCACCTTGTTTTTGCTCTACTCTTAGGGCCTCTAGTTTTTCTGTCATTTCCTTTAATTCTCTTGCACGAGAAAAAATATTATTGGATTGATTCTTCATGCTTCCACCACTTAAAGAACCCCCACTGTTAAATACTTCTCCTTCTAAGGTAACAAGCTTATATCTATAACCATATGCTTTTGCAATACGAGAAGCATTCTCCATATGATCCACAACAATAATACGTCCTAATAAAGAAGTTATAATCGGTGTGTATACTTCATCGAAGTCTACTAAATCGCTTGCAAAACCTAAGAAACCATTCTCCTGCTCTAAACCTTTTTCATTTATTCTAGATCCAGGTCTAACGGTGTCTAAAGGCAAGAAGGTAACACGTGAAATACCCCTTTGTTTCATAACGCTAATCATCTGCTTTGCATCTTTCTCACTGGCAGTCACAATATTTTGTATTGCCCCACCTAATGCTGTAACAATAGCAATCTCATAAGCTTTGGGCACTTCTAAAAGTTCACCTACTACCCCTACAATTCCTTGCCACTGTGCTTTATTACTTTTAACAACATTAAGGACTTGCTTCACGCTACTATAATAGCCTTCATTTTCCTCTTTAATATGATTAAGCCATTTAAGCTGTCTTTCGATTTGCACCATATTTTGATTAATTCCAGACAAGCGTTTTTCAAGAGCAGTTTTCTCTTCTTGTAACCTTTCTTTCTTAAGTTTCATCTCCTCAACTTGTGCTTTGAGAACTTGTAACTTTTCTTTTGCTGTGCCTTGTTGCTTTTGAAGTAATTTTATGCTTACTTCTTGATGCTGAATATCACTGTTCAAACGTGCAATTTGTTCTTTAATTTGTTCTTTTCTAAAGTCTAGCTGAGCTTCTACCCCATCATTTTTTTGAATATCTGCTTCAAATAAATCGATTTCTCTCATTTTTTGATGAAACGCCATTTTAGACGCATCGATCTGACTTAATAGTTCTTCTAACGCTTTAGCTAAGACCTCTATTTTTTCTTCTTCTTGACGTATAATCGTTTCTTTAGACGCTTTTTCAATTTCTAATGCTGTACGCTTTGTTTCTAAGAAAGAAAGTTTCTCTTGTTTTGTCTGATGATCAGAAGCTTGTTCTTTTTG
>JAHLFQ010000041.1 GCA_018883705.1 Candidatus Cellulosilyticum pullistercoris | reverse complement strand
CTAGTATCCTTCTTTCGGGTGATTTAGTGTGGTAACTATATTTAACCCTAGGTACTAGCTATTTTCATGTATAAAATTATGGAAATTATAAGTCAATGGAAATAAAAGTTAATAACTAAACATCAATGACTTTAGGTATAGATTAAATAAGGATCGTTACTGACGAATTTTGATCAGGCGTGACCGACAATAATGATATGCTTAATTTATGCATATCTATATTGGAGGTCTTTTTTTATATATTTATATAGTGGATATATATTGAGGGCCTTTTTTATGTTTTGGAGGTAGGTATGCATGCGTATTAAGAAGGTATTTAATAATAATGTTGTACTTGTTATAGATGACCTTGGAAAAGAGCAAATCGTTATGGGAAAAGGTATAGGCTTTCAAAAGTTTCCTAAGGATTTGATAGATACTAATAAAATAGAAAAAAGCTTTATATTTAATGATAAAGAGTCTTTAAATGATCTTTATACATTGTTAGGAAGAATACCTTTAAGTGATATAGAACTTGCTAGTGAAATAATTGAGATGGGAAAAGAGGCTCTTGGCTATCAATTAAATGATACCATTTTAATTACTTTATCTGATCATATCAGCTATCTGTTAAAAAGAATAGATGAGGGATTGGTATTTAGAAATCCACTTCAATGGGAGATAAGACAAATATATCCTGAAGAATATAAATTCTCTAAAAGAGCGGTTGCTTATCTAAAAGCAAAAACAGGTAAGGAAATCCCAGATTCAGAAGCAGCTTTTATAACATTGCATTTTGCAAATGCTCATTTAGAAACAGATAATATGGAGGAAACCTTATTATTAACCAAAATAATAGATAGCATATTAGATATTATAAAATATAACTATGGAATAGATATAAATGAGCAGTCCTTTGATTATACACGATTTATTTCACATTTACGTTGCTTTATTTACAGACAACTTAAAAATGAAAGTGTAAGTGTTGATACATCTTTGTTAGAAATTGTGAAGATTAAGTATCCCGCAGATTTTAAATGTGCTAACAAAATTAAAATGTTTCTTGAGATTACTTATAACTGGGATATAAGTGAAAATGAATTACTTTATTTAACATTACATCTAAATAGATTATCAAGTATGAGTAAGAAAAATTAAATATTTGTAGGATCGTTACTGTTTAGCAGGCGTGACCTAGGTTTAATAGATTAACATAAAATTATTTTTTATGTAAGCAATATAGCATGTATTTTATAAGTACGTTTATATTGATGATAAGAAATAATTGGTTTATCTGATAAGCTTAGGTCTTTTTTTATATAAATTTTTAAGTTTGAAAGGAGATCTTTATATGAAATTCGAAAAAGAAGCCGACGAAATTATAAAGTTAGTTGGAGGAAAAGAGAATATTATCAGTTTAGTGCATTGTGCAACTAGATTACGTTTTAAATTAAAAAATACATCTATACCTAATAAAGCTGAATTAGAAAAGATGAAGGATGTATTATCTGTTGTAAATAGTGGAGGTCAATATCAAGTTGTAATTGGTAATAAGGTTTCTGATTATTTTGCTACCATTACAAAGAAGCTTGGATTAAATGAATCTTCTTCTGATGCAAAAGGAGAAAAGGTATCCGTAATGTCTATGATTCTTGAAACAATTTCAGGTGCTTTTTCACCCTTAATACCAGCTTTAGCAGGGGCAGGTATGGTAAAAGCATTATTAACTGTATTAGTATCATTTGGACTTATGTCAGATACAACAAGTACTTATGCTATATTATCAGCAGCAGGTAATGGTGTATTCTACTTACTACCTGTATTCTTAGGAATCACTTTAGCTAAGAAGCTTGGAGCGAATATGTTTGTAGGTGGAGCTATTGGTGCAGCACTTTTAGATCCAAGTTATACAGCTTTAATTGGTTCAGAAGCAGTTGTAGACTTTTTAGGGATACATGTAACACCTATTGATTATGCATCAAGTGTATTCCCTATATTTGTTACAATCTTTATTTACTATTGGGTTGATAAATCATTAAAGAAGATTATTTTAAAAGACTTACAATTATTCCTAGTACCAATGTTTTCATTACTAATCATGGTGCCTTTAACTGTTATTTTATTTGGACCTTTTGGAACGAATGTAGGTAATATGATTTCTAATTCGGTCATGTGGCTAATTGAAAGAAGTAATTTATTAGCGGGTATAGTTTTAGGAGCAGGAATGCCTTTCTTAGCTGTATTTGGACTTCACTGGGGATTTACTCCAATTACATTACAAAACCTTGCTACTATAGGAGGAGACCCTATAGAAGGAGCAGCAGTTGCAGCGGTATTTGCCCAAATTGGTATAGCTTTAGGTTTATTCTTAAAATCTAAAAAGCATACAGAGTTAAGATCATTAACTGGTTCAACAGCTATTACTGGTATATTAGCAGGTGTTACTGAACCTATTATTTATGGCGTTATTTTAAAGTATAGAAGAACGATTCCTATTTTAGCTATAGCAGGTGGTATTGGTGGCGCTATATGTGGAGCTTTTGGAGTAACATGTAATGCATATGTTTTCCATAATATCTTCTCAGCACCAGTTTATACACCATTTTTAGGATATGTTTTAGGGGTAGGAACATCTTTAGTATTAGGAGCTGTATTAGCTTATTTCTTTGGACTTAAGGATGAAGAAGTAAAAGAAATGGAAGATGAAAGTAAAGATTTGGTTGAAGAAAAAGAAGTTAGAGTAGAAGGCTTAGAAGAATTAGTGTCACCTATTAAAGGAGAGCAAATTAAGTTATCAGAAGTAGAAGATGAAGTTTTTGCATCAGGAGCAGTAGGTGCTGGAATAGGTATTATTCCAGAAGTTGGAGAAGTGGTATCTCCTGTAAATGGAACTATTTCTGCTATTTTCCCTACAAAACATGCAATAGGTATCGTATCAGATAGTGGAACAGAAATCTTAATACATGTCGGATTAAATACAGTTGCATTAGATGGTAAGTATTATGAGGCTCATATTAATTCAGGCGATAAGGTTACTAAGGGACAAAAACTGATTTCTTTTGATATAGAGGGAATCAAAAGTGAAGGATATAGTACAGCAACACCAGTTCTAGTAACTAATACAGCTGATTTAAAAGAAGTTACGGTTATAGAAAATAAAACAGTGGATAAAGAAAAGACGATCATTAAAGTTATTCACTAAAATATGGAGGTATCTAAGATGGGATTATCAAAGAACTTTTTATGGGGAGGAGCTGTTGCGGCTCACCAAGTAGAGGGTGCTTATAATAAAGGGGGAAAAGGTATAAGTATTGCAGATGTTATGACTGCAGGAACTCATACTATTCCAAGAAAAATAACAGATGGAATAATAGAAGGAAATTATTATCCTAATCATGAAGGCATTCATTTCTATGAGAAGTATAAAGAAGACATAAAACTATTTGCTGAAATGGGCTTTAAGTGTTTTAGAACGAGTATTGCGTGGACAAGGATATTTCCAAATGGTGATGAGTTAGAACCAAATGAAGAGGGACTTAAGTTCTATGATGATTTATTTGATGAATTATTAAAGTATCATATTGAACCTGTCATAACATTAAGTCATTTTGAAATGCCATATCACTTAGTAAAAAACTATGGCGGATGGCGTAATCGTAAGTTAATTGACTTCTTCGTAAGATTTTGTGAGGTAGTCATGAAAAGATATAAGGATAAAGTAAAGTATTGGATGACTTTCAATGAAATCAATAATCAAACTATCACAACTAATCCTATCTATGCATTTACGAACTCAGGAATCCTTTATAAGGAAGATGAAAATAAAGAAGAGGTCATGTTCCAAGCTGCTCACTATGAATTTGTAGCGAGTGCAAAGGTGGTAAAAATGGGACATGAAATTAATCCAAACTTTAGGATAGGGTGTATGGTTGCAGCAATGCCAAGTTATCCTTATTCATGTAACCCAGATGATATTATGAAGGCAGAAGAAGCTAATAGAGAACAACTGATGTTTACAGATGTTCATGTTAGAGGAAGATATCCAAAGCATACTTTAAAGCTATGGGAAAGAAATCATTATCAATTAGACATCACTAAAGAAGATGAAGAAATATTAAAGGATGGAACAGTAGACTTTATTGGATGTAGCTATTATTTAACAACGGTTGTCACAGCTAATAATGAAATGAAGCGAACAGGAAATGATTCAGCTGGTAAGGCAGATGTGGTTGAAAATCCATATTTAAAAACATCAGACTGGGGTTGGACAATTGACCCAGTAGGCTTAAGATTTTATTTAAACCAGTTATATGATAAATATGAAATCCCAATATTTATAGTAGAAAACGGATTTGGAGCAGTTGATGTTCTAAAAGAGGATTTCACAATTGATGATGATAACAGAATTGAGTATTTAACAAATCATATAGTAGAAATGAAGAAAGCTATAGAGATTGATGGAGTAGATGTTATTGGATATACAACTTGGGGATGTATAGACCCAATTTCCTTCACAACGGGAGAAATGAAAAAACGTTATGGATTTATTTATGTAGATAGAGAAAATGATGGAAGTGGTTCTCTAAAGAGATATAAAAAGAAATCCTTTGATTGGTATAAAAAAGTTATAGAATCTAATGGTGAGATTTTATAAGAAATAAATAGTATAAATATAGTTTTAGTATTTATGATTGCCTCAAGGAGGTCGCATTTCGTGACATCCTTGGGGATTTTTTATATTCAAAATCTATTTTGAGGCTTATTGAATATAAAATTATAAAAAATGAAGTATTTGTTATATGATACTGAAATAAGTCATGAGTACAATATAAATGAGTAACTAAAAAAATAAAAGTTATTGATTAAAGAATACCCATGTATATAGAGAGTAATGAGGGATTGAGAAAGCTAGAAATCAAAATGATTAACACGAGTATTAAAGTAATAAGAAAAAAATATAAGATAAAAGGCTGATATAACAAGGTTAGTTAGATAATTAACGGTGTTGTGAATATAATATTTGATTCTTTAAAAATGAAATTTATATAATTTTAAAATTCAATTGACAAATTAAATAAATGATAGTATATTCTTTTAAAGAAAAAGTTTGTTTTTTATAATTATATTTTAAATATTGAATTTAACTACAGGGGGTTTAATCATGAAGGAGAAATTAAGAAAAGGCTTAACAGTAGTAACAACTGTTGCTATGTGTATGGGAGCCATGACAGGTTGTAGTGGGAATAGCCAAAGTGCTGGTGCAAGTGCAAGTTCAGATGTTTATAAAATCGGTGGGATCGGACCTTTAACAGGAGAATCTGCTTCTTATGGTAATTCTGTTAAACAAGGGGCTGAAATTGCTATTGCTGAAATTAATGCCGCAGGTGGTGTGAATGGTAAACAATTTGAGCTTATATTTGAAGACGATCAAGATGATGCGGAAAAATCTATTAGTGCCTATAACAAGATTATGGACCAAAATGTAACAGCTATTTTAGGAGGAGTTACTTCAGGTTGTAGTATTGCAATAGGAGAAGAATCAATTAAAGATGGTATCTTACAAGTGACACCAAGTGGTTCAGCTCAAAACTGTACGAAATATGAAAATGCTTTTAGAATTTGTTTTACTGACCCATTACAAGGAAAAACAATGGCAGACTACATAAAAGATCAAGGCTTTAAGAATGTTGCAATTATCTACAATGTAGGTGATGAATATAGTAAGGGTGTTACAGACGCTTTCATTGAAGAAGCTGCTGCTAATGGAATGAACATTGTTGCACAGGAATCTTTTAATAAGGGAGATGTTGATTTTAAAACTCAACTTACCAAAATTAAAGGAACAGAAGCAGAGTGCATCTTCCTTCCAATTTATTATGCAGAAGTAGCTGCGATTACAGAGCAAGCTCAAACAATAGGACTTAACTTACCATACTTCGGTTCTGATGGATGGGACGGTGTAATCGATCAATTAAATGGAGATACATCTAACATTGAAGGGGCTATTTTCCTTACACCATTTGTTGCAACATCTGAAAAAGAAAACGTTAAGAATTTCGTAGAAGCTTATCAAAAAGCTTATAATCAAACACCAGACCAATTTGCAGCTGATGGTTATGATGGCATTTATGCAATTAAATTAGCTATTGAAGAATGTGGTGATGATGTTACAAATGAAAATCTTATTGCAGCAATGACAAAGATTTCTGTTAACGGGATCACAGGGGATATGACTTTTACAGCTGATGGTGAACCTAATAAATCAGCAATGGTTGCAGTGATTGAAAATGGTCAATATGTTGCTAAATAGTAAAATAATAGGATGATTTGAATCATTTAAGGCTGTCCTGAAATAGCTTTTAGAGGACGATAAAAGAAGCTATTTCGGGACATTTTTTCAACCATTTAAGCAAAATGGACATTTGTACGTCAGAGTAATATAAAATAAAACTTAAATATTCAAAGAGGAGGCGACTAGGATGGGCTTTATTGAACAGCTTATAAATGGATTAAACTTAGGAAGTATTTACGCATTAATGGCACTTGGTTATACCATGGTTTATGGAATTGCTAAGATGCTAAACTTCGCCCATGGAGACATCATCATGGTTGGAGCTTATACATTATCTCTTGTTATGACAAACTTAGGTATGCCACCAGTTGTTGCTATTTTAGCATCAGTTATTGTTTGTTCGGTTTTAGGTGTAACAATCGAAAAGATTGCTTACAAGCCACTTAGAAATGCATCACCACTTACCGTCCTTATTACGGCGATTGGGGTGAGTTATTTCCTTCAAAGTGTAGCACTTTTAATCTTTGGGTCTAACAAACGTAAAGTAGATTCAGCCATTACAATGTCAGGTATTAAAATAGGTGGATTAGAATTAACTGGAGAATCCATTGTTACTTTAGGTATTACAATTCTTATTATGATTGGACTTACTTTGTTCATTAAGAAGACAAAGATAGGAAAAGCTATGCTAGCTGTTTCAGAAGATAAAGGCGCAGCACAACTTATGGGGATTAACGTTAATCAAACGATTTCCATTACGTTTGCTATTGGTTCAGCATTAGCTGCCGTAGCTGGTGTATTATTTGTAAGTTCTTATGGTTTTGTTGGTCCTTATACAGGTTCACTTCCAGGGATAAAAGCATTCGTTGCAGCAGTACTTGGTGGAATCGGTAGTATTCCAGGGGCTATGCTTGGCGGTATTTTATTAGGAATTATTGAAAGTTTATCTAAGGCATATATTTCGACTAACCTTTCAGATGCTATTGTATTTGCGGTACTTATTATCGTACTTTTAGTAAAACCATCTGGATTGTTAGGAAAAATTCGTATGGATAAGGTATAGGAGGGGCAGTTATGAAAAAATTACTTAATAAAAAGAACATCATCTCTGTGATTGTAACGGTTGCACTCTATATCGCAATTACTTTATTAATGACTTCAGGGATGTTATCAAGACAGTATCAAAGCTTACTTGTTCCAGTAGGTATTAATGTTATTTTAGCGGTTTCACTTAATCTAACCGTTGGTTTTTTAGGAGAATTAACTTTAGGGCATGCTGGATTCATGTCAGTTGGAGCTTATACAGGCTGTTTATTTACTATTTATATGGATTTACCAACATACATAGAATTTCCAATAGCTCTTTTAATCGGTGGGATTGTAGCGGCACTTTTCGGGATTATTATTGGTGTACCTGCCCTTCGTTTAAAAGGAGATTATTTAGCCATTGTTACTTTAGCTTTTGGTGAGATTATCCGTTCTGTTTTTACGAATATGAATATTACAGGTGGTGCAGGTGGTCTTAAAGGTATAGATAAAACAACGAACTATACGATGGTTTATGTACTTATTGTCATCACAGTTCTAGTTATTTCTAACTTAGTTAAATCAAGACACGGGCGTGCTATTTGTTCAATTCGTGATAACATTATTGCCTCTGAATCTCTAGGAATTAATGTGGTGTATCATAAACTTTTAGCTTTTGTTGTTGCCGCATTCTTTGCTGGAGTAGCTGGTGTATTATATGGTCATAATCTTGGAATTTTAAAACCAGATACTTTTGACTTTAATAAATCTATCGAGATTTTAGTTATGGTTGTTATGGGTGGTATGGGTAATATTTTAGGCTCAATTATTGCAGCGATTGTGATTACTATCTTACCTGAGGTGCTTCGTGGTTTAGCAGATTATCGTATGCTGATTTATTCAGTTGTACTCATTTTAATGATGATATTAAATGCATCACCAAAATTTGCAGAATACAAGGAGAACCTTTTCTCTAAAATTAAGATTAAAAAAGTAGCTAGAAAGGAGAATGGGGATGGCACTATTAGAGGTTAATAACTTAAGTATCGTATTTGGTGGACTTAGAGCTGTAGATGGTTTTAATCTAAAAATAGAAAAAGGCCAGCTTTATGGGCTTATCGGTCCTAACGGCGCAGGAAAAACAACTGTATTTAATATGTTAACAGGCGTTTATAAGCCAACTAGCGGAACATTCTCTTTAGATGGAGAAAACTTAACAGGTAAAAAGGCAATTGAAATTAATCGAAAAGGCATTGCAAGAACGTTCCAAAACATTCGCCTTTTTGACAATATGAGTGTACTCGATAATGTCAAAATTGGTCTTAGTAATCAAAAGAAATATACAGTAGTAGAAAGTATCTTAAGATTACCACGTTATTTTAAAGAAGAAAAAGAAATGGATGAGAAAGCGATAGAGCTTCTTAAAGTATTTGACTTAGATAAGGAAAAAGATTTTTTAGCGTCTAACCTTCCTTATGGAAAGCAGAGAAAACTAGAAATTGCAAGAGCACTTGCTACAAATCCAAAATTATTACTTTTAGATGAACCGGCAGCAGGAATGAATCCAAATGAAACGGCTGAACTCATGGACACTATTCGATTTGTTAGGGATAGATTTGATATGACCGTCTTACTAATCGAGCATGATATGAAATTAGTAGGCGGTATTTGTGAAGAAATCACTGTACTTAACTTTGGTAAAGAACTGGCTCATGGTGAAACAAGTGAAGTACTTAATCATCCACAAGTTGTTACAGCTTATTTAGGAGAATAGAAAGGAGAACGTTTTATGGCTATGTTAAAAGTTGAAAATCTAGAAGTATGTTACGGGATGATCCAAGCAATAAAAGGTATCTCCTTTGAAGTCAATGAGGGGGAAGTTATTGCTCTAATTGGAGCTAATGGAGCAGGAAAAACCACTATTCTTCATACCATAACAGGACTATTAGGAGCAAAAGCAGGGTCCATTACTTTTGAAGGGGCTGAGCTTACTAAAACACCTGCTCATAAGATTGTATCTATGGGAATGGCACATGTTCCAGAAGGTCGTCGTATTTTCCAAGAGCTTACCGTTTTAGAAAATCTTAAGTTAGGTGCGTATACACGTAGTAGTAAAAGTGAAATAGAAGATACCATTCAAATGGTTTATAGTAAATTCCCAAGACTTAAAGAAAGAAAAGATCAGATTGCAGGTACCTTAAGTGGAGGAGAGCAACAAATGCTTGCTATGGGAAGGGCTCTTATGTCTCATCCTAAAATTATTTTAATGGATGAACCTTCAATGGGACTTTCACCTTTATATGTAAATGAAATCTTTAAAATTATTGAAGAGATAAGTGCTAGTGGGACAACAGTTCTTCTTGTAGAACAAAATGCAAAAAAAGCTCTTTCTATTGCAAATCGTGCTTATGTACTTGAAACAGGAAAAGTGGTACTTGAAGGAGATGCAAAGAAGCTCATTAATGATGACTCTATTAAGAAAGCTTATCTTGGAGAGTAGAATTAAGTGATATGAATAAAATAAGCCCATGGCTTAGCTGTATTTCATCTGCAGAAGATGAATGGCTAAGCCATGGGCTTTTATTTTATATGTAAGAAGAATCAATCATAATAAATCCTGCTATTACGACAAAATCTTCTATTAGATGAAAATAAAATGTCTATATATTTGAATAATATTAAATTTTTTATAATATTATGATATAATTTTAAAAATAAAGTGTATCCAAAGTTATATGATAACTAAGTAATGAAAGAAAGGGGAAAGAAAATGACAGACTGCTATACAAAAGAAGATTTAGAAATGCTTTTAGATAATATGCCATATAGTGCATGGATTAAGGATAAGAATAGTAGATATATTTATGTGAATGAAGTATATGCTCGTAGCGTTGGTAATAAGAAGGAAAATGTATTAGGTAAGCTGGATAGTGATTTTTGGCCAGAAGAGGCAAGCAGAAACTGTCATAATTCAGATGAAGAAGTTAGAAGAACTAGGATGCCAAAAGTATTTGAAGAAGTTAGAGGTGAAGGAATATATACAAGATGGTTTGAAGTATATAAAGCAGCTATATTTGATGAGCATAATGAGTGCAAGTATATTATAGGAATATGTAGAGAAATTACTCTTTCTAAGAGTTTAAATCAGCGATTAAAGGAAAGTAATAATGAAATTGCTACTATTAGTCAAGATTTGGACAATTATTCTATGACAAATATAAGAGAAGTTATACAGCTTATAGAGATGGATATCTTCAGATGGTTAGATGCGAGTGAGGTAAGTATTTGGGTTTATAATAATAATGATAGTCATTTAGAGATGTATGCGAAAACAGGAAGGACCCAAAATTATCTTAAAAATCACAATCATTTAGTAGTGGATAAAAATAAACTTATAGAAGGTATTTTACCTGTAGAGCAGAGAAAAGAATATATAGATATAGAAGCTATAAAGGAAAATCATATCCAGTATTTTGGACTTTATAAAATTGAGAATGAAGGAGAAGTACTTGGTATATTAAGTTGTTCTTTTAAAGAAGAAAAACAGTTTAAAGTAAATCAAGATGACATTATTAAAAAGATTTGTAATAAGATCGGCACTCTTATTAAAATAAAAAGAACTTCTTTGAAAATTAAGAGGAAGATGGAAGAATATAGGAATACTCAAACAGAACTGAATCTATTTTTAGAAACAGTAGTAGACTTAGTAGCTATTATGGATGAGGAAGGTTATTTTAGAAAAGTAAGTGCTGCGTGGAGTGAAGTTTTAGGCTGGAAAGAGTCAGAACTATTAGAAATGACATGGGAGCAGCTGATTCACCCCGATGACCTTATTTATACGGTAGAGGTGATTTACAGACATGATGAATTAAGTGTTGTTAGGGCACATAGAAGCAGGTATTTATGTAAGAATGGGGCATTTAAATGGCTGGAGTGGAGCAGTAGGTGGGTGAAGGAAAGTGAGACCATATTAGTTGCGGCAAGAGATGTTACAGAGCAGGTAAAAATAGAACAGGAAAGTGAAGAACTTCAAAGGATGATACAGCTAGAAATAGTTAAAAATGAATTTTTTGCTAATATCTCTCATGAATTTAGAACACCTATTAACATCATACTAGGGACGATTCAGCTCATTGAATGCAAGATCCTTGATTATGGGGAGCAATATGAAGGTGCACTCCAACTAATTAAATATGGGAAGGCTATGAAACAAAATGCCTATAGACTTCTGCGACTGGTAAATAATTTAATTGATATTACACATATAGATTCAGGTTATTATCAACTGAACAGGCAGAATTTAAATATTGTGAGTGTTATAGAAGAAATTACTCTATCTGTGGCACAGTATATTAATGATAAAGGAATAGAACTTATATTTGATACAATAACAGAAGAAGAAATTATAGCATGCGATCCGGATAAAATAGAAAAAATTATGCTTAACTTATTATCTAATGCGATTAAATATACAACCAAAGATGGCAAAATCAGAGTATACATAGATATTGCATATGATAAAGTAGTCATTTCTGTAGAGGATAATGGAATTGGAATTTCAAAAGAAAAGCAAGATATGATCTTTGAGCGTTTTACTCAAGGTGATAATCTTCTAACCAGGCAGACAGAGGGAAGTGGCATAGGCCTATCCTTAGTCAAGTCTTTAGTAGAACTTCATGGTGGAAGTATAAGAGTAGAAAGTATTGTAAATCAAGGAACTAAAATGATTTTTAGTCTTCCTAGAGTTCAAGTAGATGGAGAAGCAATAATAGAGGAGTGTAATAATTGGGGGAAGATTGAAAAATGTAACTTAGAATTTTCGGACATATACTGGTAAATACTGTAGATTTCTGTTACGCTAATAGGAAGTGTCATCTTACAAGCAGCAGTAAATTCTTTATGATTTATAAATTTAGCATTATTGATAATAAGTAATAAAAGTTATATCGAAACATTAGATTATGAATCCGTAAAAATAGCACCTCTTTCGAGGTGCTATTTTTATAGGTGTAATATTATTTTGTATAAATAGAAAGAATTCATCATTATAAGTAACTTAGTTTGCATAATTGCTGTTATAGCATTAGCTAATAGGATGTAATACTTTTACAGTATTCAGCGTTTTCATGTGAGTAATTTCCTTCTTAATTAGCAAAACAGTTACACAGAATGCTAGACCATCTGCTATAGGTGCAGCAAATAAAATACCATCAATTCCGAAGAAGATTGGAAGGATGAGAATAAGTGGTATTAAGAAAAGTACTTGACGAGAAAGAGATAGTAATACACCTTTAGTAGCTTTTCCAATAGCAGCAAAGAAGTTAGAAGAAATGAGTTGAATACCATTTATAAGGAACATGAATAAGAAGATTCTCATGAATTTTACTGCAAATTCAAAGTAAAGCTGATCGCCTGTTCCAAACAAGGAAATAACTTGTTTTGGAAAGAATTGAAAGGCGATAAAACCTATAAAGGAAATACATAAACTATAGCTAACTGCTAGCTTATAGATTTCTCTTACTCTATCATAATTTTTGGCACCATAGTTAAAGCTGATGATAGGCTGAGAACCTTGAGAGATACCAATAATAATAGATAGTAAGATAGCATTGGTTTTCATTACAATGCCACTACATGCAAGCGGAATCTCACTACCATAAATAGATTGTGCACCATAGTATATGAGAGAATTATTTAAGACAATTTGTACAATGGTAATCGCTAATTGATTTAAGCTGTTACTCATACCTAAAGAAGCTATTTTAAGACATTCAAGTCCTTTTAATTTAAAGTGTTTTCTCTTTAAGTCGATATGTTTAAATTTACGAATATAGTTGATGGCCATAAGAAATGATACTAATTGACCAATAATAGTAGCTAAAGCAGCACCAGCTACACCCATATGGAATACAAAGATGAAAATTGGATCTAGAATAGTATTAATAATGGCACCAACTAGCATACAAGTCATAGAGAATTTAGGACTGCCATCAGCTCTTGCTAAGTTACTCATACCATTAGTCACAATGAGTAGTGGCATACCAATTGCAGTAATTCTAGTATAGCTTTCTGCATAAGGCATAATGTCTGGTGTACTTCCAAAAAGTATAAGAAGCGGATTTAGAAAGATTTCAATAAGAATAAAGTAGGTGATCCCGAATAATAACATCATGCTGATGGCATTACCTACAGCCAGCTCTGCCTGCTCCTTTTCTTTTGCCCCTAAGGCCAATGAGAAGCGAGCAGCGCTACCAACTCCAATTAATAAGGCAATGGCAAGGCAAATGGTTGTAAGAGGATAAGCCACATTGGTTGCAGCATTTCCGAGATAACCGACACCTTGACCAATAAAGATTTGATCCACGATATTATATAAAGAGCTGACGAGCATAGCAATGATACTAGGGATTGCATAGTTTTTTAATAGTCTTGGCAGTTTTTCATAGCCAAGAGGATTTTCAGTTTTTATCTCACTCATAATCATTTCCTTTCAAATTTTATTTTTTATTTCTGTTTCCTGAGCTAATTCTGTAATAGCTTTTTGACCTGCCTCATTTAAAAAAGAAAAGAAACGGGCTCTTTCTTCAGTTGAAAAATCTTGAAGCAGGATTTCGTGCCAGTTATTTAGTATATCAAGGATTTGCTTGTTTGCTTCTATAGCTTTTTCAGTAGGATATAAACAATAGGTACGTTTATCTTTATAATGAGGTTCTTTTTTTATAAAACCTGTTTTTTCTAAATAAGCAATAGAGCGCGTTATATTACTAGGGTGAATATAAAAGAAGGATATAAACTGGTCTTGTGTTATCCCTGGTTCACTACATATTTTGATGATATACATATGCTGGCTACTATTTAATCCAAGAGGAGCAAGCTGACGGTCTAAATACATCTTAGTATAGCGGTCAGTAATAGAAAGCCATTTAAAAAATTCCATAATAATCACCTCGATTCTTATTATAGATCTAAATATCTGCGAGCGCAATTAAAAGTTTGCGTACGCAATCATTTTATGACAGAAGCTAAAAGTATATTTGTGAACCTTACAAAATCCTTATAAATGACTTCTAAACTAGTAAATATCACAAGAAAGCTACTAGGATAAGGAGAAAATGTAATGGTAAATATTATCGAGACGCAAGGCCTATGCAAACAGTTTAAAGGCCAAATAGTAAATGATCATATAGAAATATCCATTAAAGAGAACACCATTTATGGACTTTTAGGCCCTAATGGAGCAGGAAAGTCTACTTTGCTTAAAATGTTAACGGGAATGCAGGTGCCTTCCTCAGGAAAAATTCTTTTTGAGGGAAGAACATGGAAAAGAGAAGACTTAAATCAAGTAGGTGCTCTGATTGAAGAGCCACCTATTTATGAAAATCTGACAGCTAGAGAAAATCTAAAGATAAGAACGCTGATGTATGGTTTACCAGACTCAAGGATAGGGGAAGTATTAGAAATTGTTGGTCTAATGGATACTGGTAAGAAGAAGGCAGGACAATTCTCGATGGGAATGAAGCAGAGATTAGGTATTGCTATAGCACTTTTAAATAAGCCAAAACTACTTATCTTAGACGAGCCTACTAATGGACTAGACCCCATTGGAATGAGTGATTTAAGAGCATTGATACGTTCTTTTCCTGAAAAGGGGATGACTGTTATTATTTCTAGTCATATCTTATCAGAGATTGAGCAGATAGCAGACCATATTGGCATTATGGTAAAGGGAAAGCTGTGGTATCAAGGAAAGATAAAGACTTCTGAAAATCTAGAAAGCTTATTTATGGATATTGTAAGAAAAGCAGGTGATTGGAATGCTTAACTATGTAAAAGCAGAAATTCTTAAGCAAAAGGGAAGTTTTAATCATAAGATTATATGGCTAGTCCCTACAGTTATTATTGCATTAGCTATAGTATTAATGGGAAGTAGCTATACATTTAGTGGCGCATATAACTGGTGGTATATATTGTTTTTACCTTTTACCTTTACTTATATTGCAGCTACATTTGTGACCAAGGACCAGAAGAAAAATTATCATGGTTTAATGGCTATAGCAAAAGATAAGAAAAGAATTTGGTATGCCAAGGTTATAGTCGCAACCTTATACTTATTGGTGGTTAATATGATATTTTTTATGATGATGATAATAGGAAGTAAGGTTTTGGGTTTATACATAATGCCTACTCGAAAAGGTTTTACAGGAAGCTTATTACTTTTTATGACTTTTGCGTGGCAAATGCCGCTATTTATGTATGTAGGTCAAAAAGTAGGTGTTTTTTTATCTATACTGATTAGTGTAGTTTGCAATATGATAATAGCTTGTATCTGTGCCCTAGAAAGCTACTGGTGGATTCCATTTGCTATACCTGCTAGACTGATGTGTCCAGCTATAGGAGTTCTACCTAATGGGCTATTAGTAGAAGAAGCAGGGAAACGTTTTGCAAGCAGAGATGTGATTTTGCCCGGTGTTATCATTACAGTCATTTTATATGTACTGATTTCTTGGTTAACAGCTCAAGGTTTTAGCAGAAAAGAGGTGTAGGATGAAACAGTTTATAAAAAGCTATAAAGCAGAAGTCTATCAGATGATTCATTCAGGGCTTTTATGGATACACCTAATCATTCCCATAATAGGTGTACTATTATTTTGTAGTTATTATAGCTACTCACCATGGAAAAATGAGGACAAAATAATTACTTATCTACAAACCTTATCTACAGCCTTTCCTGTACTGATTGCCATTGTGGTGGGAATATCCTGTGAAGAGGAAAAAAATGCAGGTCATTTTCAAAGAATGTTATCTGTCCCCTATAGTAAAACGATTAGTCATTTGAGTAAATTAATGGTATTAGGTAGTCAAGGCTTTATAGCAGTTTTACTGGCAGTAGTGGGTTTTGGTGTGGTTTCAAAATGTATGGGGAATCATACTACTGGCCTATTAGACTATTTGAAACTAGCTGTTTTGCTCTTTGTCTCTAATCTAGGATGGTATATGATACAATATATAGTAAGTTTTCAGTTAGGAAAAGGTTTGGCATTAGACTTAGGTATAGTAGGTGGACTTTTAAGTCCATTGTTGGCCTTAGGATTAGGAGATGGAATATGGCAGATAGTGCCATGTGCATGGGGAATAAGGTTAGTAAGTTATGCCTTAGAGCTTATAATGAAGACTGGTGAATATAGACTTATATTGTTAGCGTTTAGACAGGGATTTATGAGTATGCTGATCATAACCGTGTTACTTCTAGTTATGTTCTTATACTGGAGCAAAAGATGGCAAGGCGCAGAAATAGAAGAATAGAGTTAAAGGGTGAGGGGTTATATATAAAATATTAGTTATTGATGATGATAGGGAGATTTGTAAGATGATAGAACGGGCACTTACTAAAGAAGGTTATGAGGTTACCGTAAGAAATGATGTAGTTGGCTTAGAGAGTCAGCAGCTAAAATTATATCATCTGATTTTATTAGATGTGATGATGCCACAAATAGATGGCTTTTCTTTTTGTAGGGCTTTTAGAGAAAAAATAGATTGTCCAATTCTCTTTATCACAGCTAAGGTTATGGAATCAGATATGATAGAAGGGTTTATGGTAGGTGGTGATGACTATATTAAAAAGCCATTTAGCTTAACTGAATTAAGAGCTAGAGTGCAGGCACATATTAGGCGTGAACATAGGACTTATCATCAAAGAATTTTATGTGAAGACTTTTGTTTTGACCTTTCTGAAAAGCAACTTTATATCAATGAGGAAAAGGTGATGCTTACAAAAAGCGAATATAAAATCTGTGAATTTCTAGTGAGAAATAGGGGCCAAGTTTTTTCAATAGAACACATTTTAGAAAATGCATTAGGTATGGATTGTGAAAGCGATAGTAGTGCTATTCGTGAACACATTAAAAATATCAGAGCAAAATTTGAAAAGAAAAATAAAAATCCTATAGAAACTATATGGGGGATTGGATATAAATGGAACTAGGCAAACAACGTAAAATAGGGCTTTGGAGGATGTTTTTAAAATATATCTTTAGCTTATTAGTAGCGACAATCCTTCTAGGAGGATTTTGGGTATTACTCTTTAGTTTGGCTATAGGGCAGGGACTCATTTTACCAGCCAATTATGCGGAGAAACAGCTTCATCAAAATTGGGAAGCAATTAGTAAGAGTCAGCCTTTAGATAGGAAGCTAATACCACATACTTGCAAGTTTGGAGTGTTTGATAAGTTTTATGAGTATTTAGAAGGAGATTTTGATGAGCAAACAGTAGAAGATGCTAAGCTTTTCTTGAAGCATTCTAAAGGCTATCGTAATAGATACATCATGATAGAACGAGACGAGGACATTTGTGTTATTCAATACGATATTAGTGCTCATTTTGCCTCTCCAGTTTTGCACCGTTTATTTCCTAGATTAGAACTAACCTTGCTCCTTGGATTCTTTGTACTGTTTTTAGCATTAGTGATAGCTATGGCTTTTTTATTTGCAAGGAAGCTTAAGAAAGAATTAATGCCTGTTATGGAAGCAACACAGCAAATTAAAGAAAAAAATCTTGAGTTTGAGTTAAAAGCATCACATATACAGGAATTTAACGAGGTTATTAATTCTATTCAGGATATGAAAACTGCTTTGTCTGAAGCTTTAAAAAAGGAATGGGAAACAGAAGAAAGAAGGAAAAAGCATATTTCAGCATTAGCGCATGATATAAAAACACCTCTAACCATTATCAAAGGTAATACTGAATTGATCATAGAAGAGAACATATCATCGGATGTGAAGGAGTATATAGAAAGTATAGAGAGAAGTACAAATCAAATTGAAAGGTATATTGGCTTGTTAATAGAGGCAGCTAAAGAGAAAAAAGAATTAGAAATGAAGATAGTAAGGGTAAAGACCGAAGATTTTGTAAGGCAAGTGATTAAGCAAAGTAAGGTACTATGTAGAAGTTATCAGATGCATTTAGTGGAGCAAGTAAGTTTATTGCAAAATAGTACATTAATGATTGATGAGGAAAGTGCCATGCGTGCTCTTTTAAATGTTGTAAAAAATGCGTTAGAGCATTCAGAAGAACAAAAGGAAATTAGGCTTAGTTTGATAGAAGAAGAGGGTGGATTAGTCATTCAAGTAGAAGATTTTGGATTAGGTTTTACAGAAGAAGCTTTAAAACATGCCACTGAGCAGTTCTTTACCCAAAATGTCTCACGAACAGGAACTCATTATGGATTAGGGCTGTATATATCAAAACAGATTATTGAAAGACATGATGGAAG
>JAHLFQ010000040.1 GCA_018883705.1 Candidatus Cellulosilyticum pullistercoris | reverse complement strand
GAACTTTGTAAAGGAATATTTCAGTAAGAACTAGCAAAAAATAGTAAGAACTAATATAATAATAAGAGACGAAAGTTTCTAATGGTAAAAAGATAGATGGAGGAAAGAAAATGTTAGATATTGCAATCATTGGAGCAGGCCCAGCAGGGCTTTCAGCTGCAATTACAGGTGTCATTCGAAATAAAAAAGTAAAAGTTTTCGGTAATCCACCATCCACAAGTTATATTTACAAAGCAGAACGCATTGATAATTATATAGGGATGCTAGGTGTAACAGGTCAAGAAATGATGGAGCAGTTTACCGGACATGCTAAAGAATTAGGCGTAGAAATTCAAACTGCTAAAGTAATTGAAATTTTTCCTATGGGGCAGTCTTATATGCTTAATGTTGAAAATGAATTTATTGAAGCAAAGACGATTATACTAGCCAATGGGCTAATAAAAACAAATGTTTTAGAAGGGGAAAATGAATTTTTAGGAAGGGGCGTTAGTTATTGTGCAACTTGTGACGGCCCGTTATATAGAGGAAAAGAAGTTGTTGTAGTAGGGGACAGTAGTCATGCAGAAGAAGATGCAAATTACTTAGCTGAAGTGTGTGAAAAAGTATATTATATGCCTCTATATAAGGAAATTGAGCACTTAGATGAACGTATAGAAGTGCTATATGCTAGACCTAAAAAAATTATAGGCGAAAATGTTGTAAGTGGTATTGAGCATACGGAAGGATTTCTTGAGGCAAGTGGCGTATTCATTATTAAAGAAAGTATTCCTACCTCTAGACTATTAAATGGTCTTGAGATGAATGGTGCAGCCATTAAAGTTAATCGAATGATGGAAACAAGTTTACCGGGTGTTTTTGCAGCAGGTGACTGTACAGGAAAACCTTTCCAAGTAGCAAAAGCAGTAGGTGAAGGAAACACAGCAGTTTTACAAGCTGTTTCTTATTTGAATGCACTTAATCGAGCAGAAAATAAACAATAAGCTGTAAATAGTTAGATCTATTTTAAAAAGTCTTAGAGGATCATACGCGATTTGGGTTGTGATCTTCTAAGGCTTTTTTATATTTTCTTTGTTCTAAAGAAGGAAAAATTTCCATACATTAGTATAAGATATATGCATGACCATAAATAGAAACGATTAGTATAAAGAGGTTATGTGATGAGTGATTGAGGCGTAAGGGAGAGAGAAGAAAATGGGTTATAAGATTTTAATAATCACATGTATTTTAGCATTAATTGCTGTTATCATGAATTTAAAGGCTTTAGAAAATAATCCCTATTCAATATTAAAAATCATAATAAGCGTATTGTTAACTTTTACTGCTTTACGTTATGTAACGCTTATTGTATATGGGGGATTACCAGACTATGGACTTTTAAATACTTTAAGATATTTTTATCTAGCAAGTAGTATAGGTATTACCATAGCGACAGCTTCAGCTACATGGTATGTAACACCTTGTTATAGAGAGAAGATTAAATATCCATACTTCTTATTATGCTTCTTACCGTGGATTATTTTCTATGTATATGTCATTATAAAACAGCCTACGGAAATCATACAGGGAAGTCAATTTGGTTATCAATTGAGATTAACAGGCGCATTTCCAATGTATTTAAGCATTGCTCAAGGTAGTTTTGTAATGATTATAGTGACTTTATGTTTGATTGGGATGATTCGATATAAACATTTACAGATAAGAACTCAATTATTTATGATGATCTTAGCGCAGATTCTTCTGACTTTAGATGGGATAAACTATGGAAAGGATAGATTATGGGTTCTTCAACCGTTTACATTAACAGAGGTTTTTGCACTTGCTACAACGTACTATGCCTTTGTAGTTGCGATTAAATCTATACATCATGCTTTACAAAATGAGTCATAAAAAAACTTCTCTATGAAGAGAAGTTTTTTATGACTTATTTTATAATAAGGTTTCATATTTTTTTATTAAACAAATACCGCCTACATCTGGTCCAGTATTAACACCAATGGTTGTACCAATAAAACAGAAATCTCCAGAGATTGTTGTACCTAAGCTATTTTCAATGCCTTCTTTAATGATACTTGCATATTCAATATTATCAGCATGTGCGATTAAGTAATGGTAATCACTTGCGTGTTCACCTACATGATCTTTTGTAATTTCAAGTATTTTAGCAAGGGCTTTTTTAGTACCACGCACTTTGCCGCCAGGGAAAAGTAAGCCATCTTGCAAGTAAATGATTGGTTTGACATTGAGCATTGCACCAACTAATGCAGCAGCTTTACCAATGCGTCCACCGTGTTCTAGATAATCAAGTGTTTCTACAAAGAAAAAGATACGAGCTGTCTCACGTAGCTTAAGAGCAGTATCTACAATTGTGGTAAATTCGAGACCCGCATGAATCATACGTCCGATTTCTAAAACCAAAAGACCTTGACCAGCTGTAGCATTTAAAGAATTAATAATTTCAATTTGTGCATTAGGATAATTTTCTAAAATAAGTTCACGTGCGTTAACTGCTGAATTATATGAACCACTAAAGTGATTAGATAATGTCACGCAGATGACACTGTTACCAGCCTCAATATGAGATTTAAAACGCTCATAATAATCATTAATAGATGGTAAAGATGTTTTTGGGAAAATCTTTTCGGATCGTAATCGTTGATAAAAATCTTTAATTGATAATTCTTCTATTTCCTTATAATAGTTTTCTCCATCAAAAGAAACATAAAAAGGAACAATCTCAACATCATACTTATTAATAGAAGTTAAGGGAAGATCACAAGAACTATCACTTATAAGAACGATTTTGGACATGGGTTCACCTCCTTTAATTAAGATAACCTCTTAACAATTTTAATATGCATAAGTAGGATGTGTCAATTTATTATTCAAAGTTCTAACTAAACGAGATAATCTGGTATGTTAAGCATACAAAGTGCATATATTTAAGTTAGGTTTAACGGTAAGGAGGGATAATATGCTTTCATCTAGTTTGGAAAAGTATTTAACCTGTATTTATAAAATGCTTGAAGAAGGTAAAGAACTAAAAATTAGTGATTTGGCAAAACAAATGAATCAACCCTTACAAAAAACCATTCAAGCGCTTCAACGTATGCATTATCAAAAACATATTGTTTATTCTACTTATCAACCGCTTCGTATAACAGAGCAAGGTAAAAAAATGGCAGAGTATCTGATCGCAAGAGATGCACTCATTGGTGAATTTTTAGGTATTCTTAAGATTGAAAAAAACTTGCTAACAGAAAAAGAAGCTATGGCACAGTACTTATCATACGATAGTTTAGAAAAAATTGAACGATTTGTTATGTTTAATCGTCAGTATCCAGAGATATCTGAGCGATTCAATTTATTACTTCAAATGGCACCAAAAAATGTTTTATTACCGCCACTTCCCAATATAGATAAGTGAAAAGGAGTAGCCCGCCGAAGCTACTCTTTTTGGTTATTATGAACTTTTTGTGGCAATAAAAATACTAAAAATAAGAATAATGGTGTTATCCATAGAAAAAATATGATAAAATGATTTAAAAAAAGAAAAAAAGGAAAACATCTAAAATAAGAGAGTAAGAACTGAGGAAGAGTTATGAATCGTACAGACAGTAAACAAAGCCTTATGAAAGGGGCAATGATTTTAAGTATTGGGGTTTTGGTAAGCCGTATTATCGGAATGTTATACCGGATACCCATTCGAAATATTTTAGGAGATGAAGGACAATCCTTATATGGTGTAGCCTATAGTATTTATGTAGTTATTTTAACTTTAACAGCTATGGCAATTCCAGGAGCCTTATCTAAACTGATTGCAGAAAGACGTGCAGCAGGGGCGTATAAAGAGGCACAACGTGTTTTTCGTTTATCTATGATGTATTCATTAGGATTTGCACTAATCATGTCTATTGGACTATGGCTTGGAGCAGATTTTATTTCGGATACATTTTATAAATCTCAAGATGTAGCATTACCGATTCGTGCACTAGCACCAACTATTATCGTTGCGACAAGTCTTGGTGTCTTTAGGGGATATTTTCAAGGAAGAGGTGATATGACACCTACAGCTTCTTCACAAATTATTGAACAAATTTTCAACGTTATTTTTAGTGTTGTGCTTGCTTCATATTTTATGCAAACAACTCATAAAAATTTAGTATGGGGAGCAACAGGTAGTGCATTAGGAACAGGGATTGGAGCTGTTGCTGGATTTATTGTACTAATCTTTTTATTCATAAAGAAAAGACCACAGGATAAGATGGAACTTGAGCAAAGTAGAGAATATACTTATCAGTCTAATGGAATGATTCTAAAACAAATTTTAAGTATGATGATTCCTGTTATCATTAGTGCTTCTATTTTTTCTTTTATGACATCTATCGACCAATCTATGATTTCAAGTATCTTGCCGAAAAATATTGAGTATTTAAGAAATAATAATCTATTAGGTGTCGTGCCTGTTATAGATGCACCTATTTATTCTACGGCAAGCATTGTGAATCAATTAAGTGGTCAACTTTCATTTCAGTATATGACCTTCATGAATATTCCAGTAAGTCTCATTTTACAGTTAGGACTTGCAAGTGTGCCAGCCATTGCAGCGGGTATGGCAGCAGGACAAGTTGAAGATGTGCGTAAAAAAACAAAGATGATCTTTAAAGTGGGGATGCTCATTGCAGCTCCTTCTGCGATTGCTTTTATGGTTTTTGCTAAACCTATTTTAACTTTAGTTGTAGGAGATAGTAGTGGATCTGAACTTTTATCAGCAGGTGCAATTGCTATTTTAGCCATTGCAATTGCACAGTTAAGTGCAGGTATTTTACAAGGAATAAGTAAGCAAAGTATTCCAACTATCAATGCATTGATTGCTTGTGGAATTAAAATTATCATTAATCTTATTGCATTATCTAATCCGAAACTAAATATTTATGGATTTGTTCATAGTACAACGATTTGTTATGTGATTTATTCAATACTTAATATGTACTATTTACAAAAGTATCTTAAACTAAAAATGAATTGGAAGAAAATTTTAATCAAACCAACATTTTGTGCAGCTATTATGGGATTATTGAGTTTAGCTATTTATAAGGGCTTACTTTTATTGGGGATTCCAATGAAGCTTACAATTCTCATTGTGATGCCAATCGCAGTAGTGATTTATTTCATTGTTGGAGTGGGAACACATACTATAGTAAAAGAGGATTTATCATCTATTCCAGGTGGTAGAAAGTTAATTAGCTTGTTGAAGCTTTAAAAATTTCTTCCTTTATGTATAAAAAATAAAAATTCAGACATAATTTAATTGAAGAATTATTTTATAGATAAAGGAAGACGCTTATGTTAAGTAAAAAACAATATTTATATACTTTAATCATCGCGATAGTCATTTTCTTTGTATTCTTTGCAATAACATATTATTATACAAAAGAGAATAGTTGGGTTACGCCTTCTGAAACACAAGATACACAGAGTCAAGTTGGAGCATTAGTATCAGATATACCCGCAGATGAAAGGGTGATCATTCTCCCACAAACCAAAATTACATTAAAGACACAAGATAGCACAACACATAAACAAGATCAAACTAAAGTAGATGCAAGCACATTATTAGGTCTTACGGAGGAAGCTTTGCAAGAACAATTTAAAGAGTATACAATTGAAGCTTTTAATGAAAAAGAAGTCACTTTGGTAAAGAACTTTAGTAGTGATAAAAGCACAGTAATAGATGAGACAACATATGTATTAGGTGTAGAAGGAAACCATGTATGTATAAAGGAAAAAGATACAATGAAGCGTCCTGTTAAAATAGATTACGAAATTAATCATTTTTCAAAGTATATTTATAGTTTACTTTTAAATGAAGAAATTGTAATTACAAGTGCACAGAAAGAAGCACTTTTACTTAACCCAAGTACGCTTCAAAAAATATTACAAGGATATACGAGTGAATAAGACTGTCATTTTGACAGTCTTATTTCCATGTTCGTAGGAAAGTATATACTATATGAAAAGATGATGAGGATAAAACGAGGAGGGCAATATGCAAGATGTAGTCATAATAGGTGGTGGCGCTTCTGGTCTTGTAGCTGCTATTGTAGCAGCCAGAAGAGGCTCTAAAGTTGTTATTTTAGAACGATTAAACAGAGTAGGTAAAAAAATTTTAGTTACAGGTAATGGCAGATGTAATATGACTAATACCGTATTAGATAAGGCGTATTATCATTCTAGTAGTAAGGTGGATTTTGAGTGCGTTCTAAAACGCTTCGGCTATGAAGAAACAAAAGCATTTTTTTATGAGTTAGGGATTATGCCATTAATAGAAGGAAAAAAAGTTTATCCACTATCAGAGCAGGCAACAAGTATTGTGGATGTTTTACGTATGGAGCTCGAGCGACTTGGTGTGTCTATTATTCCAGATACGAAAGTCGTTCAAATGAAAGAGAAGAAGGGATGCTGGCTACTTACAGCTGAGGATGGTAGATGTTTCGAAGCAGGAAAGGTTATTGTGGCAACAGGAGGCATGACAAGTACTAGTTTAGGATGTGATGGATTAGGCTATGAACTTCTTAAAAAAGTAGGACATACACTTAAGAAGCCATTTCCTATTTTGGTACATCTTATTTCACCCACACCATACTGTAAAATGATGAAAGGGACAAAAGTTAAAGCAAATGCAAGTATTTTTGTAGAGAACAAAAAGAAGCGTATGGAATATGGGGAAGTCCTTTTTACAGAGGATGGTTTATCAGGTCCAGCTATTTTTCAAATAAGTCGTGTGGCATCACTTGCGGCACTTGAGAAGAAAAAAGTACAGGTAAAATTGGATTTATTTCCAACCCTTACTGAAGATGAACTTGTAAGTTTACTTTATGAGCGTATTGCTGCTCATCCAGAGCGAACAATTGAAAACTTGCTAATTGGAGTGGTACATAAACGTGTGATTATACCACTTCTTAAGGCAGCACGTATAAGTAGCATTCATCGAACTATAGAAAATTTAGAGTATGAAGAAGTCATGAACCTTGTGTATGCGATAAAAGGTTTGACGTTTGAAATTGAAGGAACAAGAGGTTATAAGTTTGCTCAAGTGACGGCAGGTGGTATTTCTGCAGATGAGATTGACTTTAAGACCATGGCATCTTTAAAAGCAAACAATCTTTATATAACAGGTGAAGTAATGGATGTTGATGGAGATTGTGGTGGCTTTAATTTACAATGGGCTTGGGCAACTGGTTATATTGCAGGTGAAAGTGTAAGTAGAAATGAGGCAGAATAATGATTAGAGTACAAGATATTAAGTTAAGTTTAGAGGAAAACAAAGCGCAACTGATAACAAAAGTTGCTAAGAAGTTAAAAATCAAGCCAGCAGAAATACTGAGCTATACGATTTTTAAAGAGGCTATTGATGCTAGAAAAAAAGAGGATATTAAATTGGTGTATACTCTAGATGTAGAGACAACCAAGGATGAGATACTTCTTGAGAAATATCCTAGCTTAAAGAGATCAGATCCAGCTTATGTTTATCCAACTCTAGGCGAAGAAATGATGGAACATGCACCGATTGTAGTAGGAAGTGGACCTTGTGGACTTTTTGCTGCGCTTATTTTAGCACAGAAAGGATTTAAGCCTATTGTTTTAGAGCGTGGTAAATGTGTAGAAGAACGAGTGAAAGATGTAGAGACTTTTTGGGAAAGTGGCATATTTGATCCTAAATCTAATGTACAATTTGGTGAAGGAGGAGCAGGGACTTTTTCTGATGGTAAATTAACAACACAAATTAAAAATAAACGTTGTCATAAGGTATTAGAAGAAATGGTACTTGCAGGAGCGCCTGAAGAGATTCTTTATAAAAATAAACCTCATGTAGGAACAGATATTTTAAGAGGGGTAGTAAGAAACATTCGTCAGCAAATTATTGCCCTTGGAGGGTCTTTCCGCTTTGAAGCGCAAGTAACAGACATCGAGATTAAGGAAGGTGAGCTTAAAGCAGTAATTGTAAATGAACGTGAACGTATTGAAACAGAGCACTGTATTTTAGCGATTGGTCATAGTGCGAGAGATACTTTTGAAATGTTAACGACTCGTAAGGTCCACATGGAGCAAAAACCCTTTTCCATGGGGATGCGTGTTGAGCATTTACAAGAGTGGATTAATGAGGCACAGTACGGTAAAAAATATGCGCATCATGAAAAACTTGGTGCGGCAGAATATAAGCTAGTACATCACTGTGAAAATGGACGTACAGTTTATAGTTTCTGTATGTGTCCAGGCGGGTATGTCATTGCTTCTGCTTCAGAAGAAGGGCGTATTGTGACAAATGGAATGAGTGAACATAAGCGTGATGCACAAAATGCAAATAGTGCCATCTTAGTCAATGTGGGTCCAGAGGATTTTGGAAGTAGTCATCCACTTGCGGGTATGTATATGCAGCGTGAATTTGAAGAACTTGCTTTCAAAATGGGAGGAAGTAATTATAAGGCGCCTGTTCAAAAATTAGGTGATTTCTTTAAGAATGAACCCTCTACTGACTTCGGCATTGTTAAGCCAAGCTATCAGCCAGGCGTTACTTTCTCTAATATGAAAGCAGCCCTTCCAGCGTTTATGAGTGAAGCGATTGATGAAGCGATGCGTGCTTTTGGTAAAAAGATTAGATACTTTGATCATGAGGACGCCCTTTTTACGGGATTTGAAACAAGAAGTTCTTCTCCTGTAAGAATACCTAGAAATGAATCCTATGAGAGTAATATTAAGGGGTTATATCCTGCAGGTGAAGGGGCAGGTTATGCAGGGGGGATTAGTTCAGCTGCTGTAGATGGTATTCAAATTGCGGAATCAATTATAGAAAAATATAAAGGTTTAAGATAATGCTTAAAAATATTTTACTTATTGAACATTCTAGGTTATAATAAAAAAATAATTCGATTTATAATTTTTAACTGATAGAAATGAGGAATGGAAGTATGCGACAAGATATACAAGAGGTATTATTTACAGAAGCAGAGCTTAACGAACGTATTAATGAATTAGGGGAGCAAATTACAGCAGATTATGAAGGTAAATCATTAATTGTAGTAGGTATTCTAAAGGGATCAAATATTTTTACAAGTGATTTAGTAAGAAAAATCAATCTACCTCTTAAGATGGATTTTATGGCAGTTTCTAGCTATGGAAACGCAACAGAATCTACGGGAGTAGTTAAAATTCTTAAGGATTTAGATAGAGGGATCGAAGGGGAACATGTACTCATTGTTGAAGACATAGTAGATAGTGGTTTAACTTTAAAATATCTCAAGGATATTTTATTAACAAGAAACCCAGCAAGTATTAAAGTATGTACATTATTAGATAAACCAGCGCGCCGTAAAGAAGATATTAAGCCTGACTATTTAGGATATGAAGTACCAGATGAATTTATTGTAGGGTACGGTATAGATTATGCAGAGCATTATCGTAATCTACCTTACGTTGGGATATTAAAACGCGAAGTTTATGAAAAATAGATAAAAAGGTAAGGCATTTTTAAGGAGACAACAAAACACAATAAGACCCCTTTGGGGGTTTTATTGTGTTTTGTTTTATTATGTTTTGTAATAGAAGTATTTTAATAAGATGAGTGTATAAAAAAGGAAGTAGTATAAATGGGGTGGATGGTGTGAGTCAAAATAAAAAGGAAGCCTATCAAAAAGGTTTTAAATTAGGGGTGCCAATTGGAATAGGTTATTTTTCTGTATCTTTTGCTTTTGGGATGATGGCTGTAGCAAGTGGATTATCACCAGGCATTGCATTAGCCATTTCTATGACAAATGTGACATCTGCAGGACAATTTGCAGGTATTCAAGTGATTGCAGCAAGTGGTACTTTTTTGGAGATGGCTTTAACCACGTTAATGATTAATGCACGATATTTTTTAATGTCACTGGCATTATCACAAAAAGTAAGTAAGAAATTAACAGGCATTCAACGTGCACTTATGTCTTTTTGTGTAACGGATGAGATTTTTGCTGTGGCATCTATGGAAGAAGAGCCTATTACAGGCTGGTACTGGTTGGGATTAATGACTATGCCTTATATAGGTTGGAGTGGAGGAACACTTTTTGGTGCACTTATATCAGGAGTTTTACCTAAAAGCTTGCAAGATGCCCTTGGTATTGCTTTATATGGGATGTTTATAGCAATTATTATTCCAGCAGCTAAACATTCGAGACCCATTGTAATGAGCATTCTCTTAGCAGTTGGGATCAGTTGCATTTTATATTACGTACCAGTATTTAAACAGATTTCATCAGGGTTTGCAGTTATTATTGTAACACTGATTGTAGCAGGAATAATGGCATATATCGCACCTATTGAAGAGGAAGAAGGGTATAAAGAGGAGGGAGAAGCATGTTCATTGTAATCAGTATAGTTGTCATGGCGCTTGTCACTTATCTTGTTCGAGTCATTCCATTAACCTGTTTTAGGAAGAAGGTAAAATCTAGATACATACGTTCCTTTTTATATTACGTACCTTATGCGGTACTAGGAGGGATGACATTTCCACACATCTTCTATAGCACAGAAAATATGATATATGCCATAATAGGAACAGGAGTAGCCTTATTACTAGGCTATCTAGAAAGAGGTTTAACAACAGTTGCTGTATTAAGTGTATTAGTAGTATACTTATGTAACATCTTGTTGTAATAGAAAGAAGTAGTCTATTCATATCGAATCAAAAAAATGGGTAGCGATAAGTAAAGATGAATGATAGAGATAGAAGCCATATCGTATATAGTGGTTTAAAATGAAATGATAAAAGATAAGTAGGAAATTAAAAACTATGAAATACAAAAAAATAATAAAAGCTATTTTTATAGAAAGACCAAATCGTTTTATAGCATATTGCCAAATTGCGGGTGAAGTCCATAAAGTACATGTAAAAAATACGGGTCGATGTAAGGAACTATTGGTACCTGGAGTGATTGTATATCTAGAAGAGAGTGACAATCCAAATCGAAAGACGAAGTATTCACTAATTGCAGTAGAAAAAGGAAATTTACTGATTAATATGGATTCACAAGTACCCAATCAGGTGGTAGAAGAAGCATTACGTACGGGAAAAATAAAGTTACCTGGCATTACAGAGCCTTTCACATGGATTAAAAGAGAAAAAACATATGGTCAGTCGCGTTTTGATTTTTATATAGAAACCTTAAAAGAAAAGATTTTTATTGAAGTTAAAGGTGTCACACTAGAAGAAGAAGGAATTGTAAGATTTCCAGATGCACCTACCCAAAGGGGTGTCAAACATATAGAAGAACTTGTTTCAGCTACGAAAGAAGGTTATAAATGTTATGTCCTTTTTGTTGTACAGATGGCAAAGGCACGTTACTTTACACCACATGAAGCAAAGCATCCTGAGTTTGCCAAAGCGTTAGTAAGTGCAGCACAAAATGGAGTTGGTATTTTGGCATATACATGTGAAGTAGCACCTGATACACTTGTTATTGACCAACCACTTGAAGTAAAATTGTAGATGTAACTGTTTTATGAAAAAGGTTGAGAAAATAACATAAGGAGAAAAAAGATGTATAAATTAGCTATTTTTGATTTAGATGGGACATTATTAGACACAATTAGCGATTTAAGTACAGCTTGTAACGTAGCTCTTGAGACTTTTGGTTATCCACTTCATGATGAAAAGACCTATAAGACTTATGTTGGAAATGGTATTTATAAATTAATAGAAAGAAGTTTGCCATCAGATGCAAGAGATCATGAGAATGTCTTACGTGTAAAAAAAGTATTTGATGATTATTATAAAGCACATAGCTTAGACCAAACAAAGCCTTATGTAGGTATCGTGCAACTTTTAAAAAATTTAAAAAAGCAAGGGATTGCTTGTGGCGTCGTAACGAATAAAGCACATGCGTATGCAATAGAATTAGTACAGTTATTTTTTGGAAATCTCATTGAACATACCTTGGGACAAAGAGAAGGTGTAGCGACTAAGCCACATCCACAAGGCGTTTTAGAAATGATTGAATATTTTAAAGAGGCGCCTCAGTCGTGTATCTATATAGGAGATTCTAATGTAGATATACAAACAGCACAAGCTGCAAACTTAGAATCTATAGGTGTTCTTTGGGGCTTTCGAAGTAAAGAGGAGCTTATGAAAGCAGGGGCAACCTATTTGGTAGAAAATACTCAGCAATTAGAAGCCATTATAAGTGGTAGTAGAGATTAAAGTCAATGAAAATAATAATATAAAAAGGCTATTGGTATTCCAATAGCCTTTTTATATTATTATTTTATTTCTACTGTATAACGATTGCCAAGTTCTTCGCGTTTTGAAAGATAAAGTGCTTGACGTTTTGTAAGTAAAAGGTGTTCTTTAGCTTGTGCTTTAGCTGCTTCAAATGGCATTGTACCAGCTGCCTGTATGTTTTCAAGTTGAATGAGGTGATAACCGAATTGTGTTTTAACAGGCTCTGAAATAGCACCTGGTGTCATAGAAAAAGCAGCTTCTTCAAATTCAGGTACCATTTGTCCACGTGTAAATTCACCTAAAGAACCACCTTGGCTAGAAGAAGGGCAGCTAGAATATTTCATCGCAGCTTCTTTAAAATCTAAACCATTTTTAATTTCAGTAGCTATTTTTTGTGCTTCTTCTTCTGTATCTACTAGAATATGATTTGCAACAGCTTTTTCTGGTGTAGTGAACATAGAAGCATGATTATCATAATACTCTTTTACTTCATCATCGGTTGCATCAATTGTATCTAATAATTTTTTCATTGCATATTGTTTAAGAATGGTTTTGCTCATTTCTTCAACGGCATTTTTATAAGCCTCTTCATTTTGTAAGCCTTGTGCTAAGGCATCAGAATAAAGTAATTCTTGCATAACAAGTTCATCAATTAATTGTTTTTGACCTTGAGCGCTTTGGAAAGAAGCAGCGTTTTGACCGATGCTTTGAAGTAAGTTAAATAAATCAGATTGTTTAATTTCTCTACCATCTACAATGGCTAATATTTTATTTTCCATAATAAACTCCTTCATAAAAGATAAAACCTTAAGGATTAACTTAAGGCTTTTATTACTATGATAGTATCACGATTTAGAAATATTGTGAAGCACTAATCTTTAAGTATAGTTTTTAAAAGGTAAGAGAAGATAAAACTTGTCCATCAAAATCTATAACACTTAATGTACGATTTTCATAAGTGGCATAAGTATGTGGACGGTTTTCTTTAGGAAGTGTAATGGAACCAGGATTACAGATAATCAGTTGATCTTTTTGTTCTAAAGTCCATAGATGCGTATGGCCTGATAAAAAGACACAATGTGCACCAGGACCCATTGGGAAATGTTCAGAGGTATACTTATGACCATGAGTTGCAAAGAGGCTTACCTCACCATCTACAATGAGATTATAGTCTCCTAAACAAGGAAAGCTAAGGAGCATTTGGTCAACCTCAGCTTCACAATTCCCACGACAAGCAATGACTTGATGACTAATTGAATTTAGAAGATTGACAACTTCTTGAGGATCATAGCCTTCAGGGATTTTGTTTCTAGGTCCGTGATATAAAATATCGCCTAAAATAATTAAATAATCGTAGCTACCTTCTTTAAATAAATCTAAAGCTTTCTTTAGATAAATAGGTGAACCATGAATATCAGAAATAATAAAATAACGCATTGTTAAGTCTCCTTTGTATAAATTAATTTTATTATATAACTATTTGATTTAAAGTGACAATATCATCATATCCATTTATTTATGAAGTTATAAAAATATTAGGATAGATAGGGTAATAAGTAAAGATAAAACATATTCCGACATTTTTTTGATTTTTTATAAAAAACAAGCACCTACGTCCATACTGACTAATATGATAATAATAGCAAAATAGATACCAAATAGGTAAAAGGATGGAAGGTGAATCAGTTAGATGGATGATCGAATTCAAATTTCTCACATTAGTAAAAGTTTTTATACGGATACTGGCGAATTACTTGTTATAGACGATTTAAGCCTCACATTAAAGAAAGGTGAAATATTAGCTATACTAGGGCCATCCGGCAGTGGTAAATCTACCATTTTAAATATCCTTTCTAAGTTATTAGAGCCTACGTCAGGAGAAGTAAAAATCAATGGACGTATTGGTTATATGTTTCAACATGATCATTTATTAGAATGGCGTACGATTATGGACAATGTAACGATTGGACTAGAAATTCAGAATAAACTTAATGAAGAAACAAAGGGTAAGGTAGAACGTCTTTTGAAAACATATGGGTTATGGGAGTTTCGTGGAAGTTTTCCTAAAGAATTATCGGGAGGTATGCGCCAAAGAGCAGCGCTTATTAGAACGCTTGCTACTGATCCAGACATTTTATTATTAGATGAACCTTTTTCAGCACTTGATTATCAAACACGTTTAATGGTAAGCGATGATATTTACCAGATATTGAAAAAAGAAAAGAAAGAAGCAATTCTTGTGACTCATGATATTTCAGAAGCTATTAGTATGGCAGATGAAATTTGTGTCCTTTCGAAAAGACCTGCAAGAATAAAAAACAGTTATAAAATTGATCTTACAGTAGCAGGAGAAAAAACACCACTAAAAAGCCGAAAGGCACCAGAGTTTAAGGATTACTTTGATGCTTTATGGAAGGAGCTGGATGTGAATGTCTAAGAAAGACTATAGCACAGATTATAAGACGTATTTAAAACGAAAAAAAGAAAAAAAGCGAATGATTATCTATTGGCAAGTTGGACTGTTAATTGGCTTTATTGCTTTGTGGGAAATTTTAGCAAGGTTAGAAGTGCTCAATACATTTCTCTTTAGTAGTCCTAGTGCCATTTATGAGTTATTTAAAGTTTATTTAATGGATGGTAGTTTATTTCAGCATATAGGAATTTCAGTATGGGAAACCTTTCTTGGGTTTATGATAGGTACAGTGCTTGGGATTATCATTGCTATTATTTTGTGGTGGTCAGATACAGTAGCGAAGATATTTGCACCAGCACTTGTTGTTTTAAATGCATTACCTAAAACAGCACTTGCACCTATCTTGATTGTATGGGCAGGTGCAGGTATTGGAGGTATTGTACTCACTGCCATATCCATTTCAATTGTGACAACGATATTATCTGCATACAACTACTTTAGCATAGTGGATGAGGAAAAGATTAAAATGCTTAAGAGCTTTGGTGCAACTAGATGGCAAATATTGATAAAGTTGATTTTGCCTGCAAATGTAGGGAATATGATTAATATTACAAAAATTAATATAGGTCTTGCCTGGGTAGGTGTTATTGTTGGTGAATTTTTAGTTTCACGTTATGGACTAGGTTATTTAATTGTATATGGTGGTCAGGTGTTTAGATTAGATCTTGTTATGATGGGAGTTGTTGTATTAGCTATTTGTGCTTTCGTAATGTATGGTGCAGTTAACTTACTTGAAAAGTGGGTAACCAAGAAAAGAGTCACCAAATAAAATCTAGAAGCGTATGCTATTGTATGATATGTAAATAAATTCTATTTATGAGGTGACAAGATATGAAAAAAAGTAAGCTTAGTTTACTACTCATAATGCCCTTAACC
>JAHLFQ010000234.1 GCA_018883705.1 Candidatus Cellulosilyticum pullistercoris | reverse complement strand
CCTGTTGTTCTTGGGAAAGGAATAACGTCTCTAATATTGCTCATACCTGTTAAGTACATAACTAATCTTTCGAAACCTAATCCAAATCCTGCATGACGAGTACCACCAAATCTTCTAAGATCTAGATACCACCAGTAATCCTCTTCGTTAAGACCAAGCTCTGACATTCTTTCTAATAAAATATCGAGTCTTTCTTCTCTTTGGCTACCACCAATCAGTTCTCCGATACCTGGTACTAAAAGGTCCATAGCAGCCACTGTTTTGTTATCTTCATTCATTCTCATATAGAATGCTTTAATTTCTTTTGGATAATCTGTAACAAAGACTGGCTTTTTGAAGTGTTCTTCAGTTAAATAACGTTCATGTTCTGTTTGAAGGTCACATCCCCAGAATACTGGATATTCAAATTTCTTGCCACATGTCTCAAGGATTTTAACTGCTTCTGTATAAGTAACACGACCAAAATCAGAATTTACAACATGATTTAATCTGTCTAAAATACCTTTATCAATAAATTGATTAAAGAATGCCATTTCTTCTGGTGCATGTTCTAATACATAGCGAATAACGTATTTCACCATATCCTCTGCTAAACGCATATCATCTTGTAAATCTGCAAAAGCAATTTCAGGTTCAATCATCCAGAACTCTGCTGCATGACGAGGTGTATTTGATTTTTCAGCTCTAAAAGTAGGTCCAAAAGTATAAACATCTCTAAAAGCCATTGCATATGTTTCTGCTGAAAGTTGACCTGATACTGTTAAATTTGCCATCTTACCAAAGAAATCTTCTTTAAAATCAACTTCACCTTCTTTAGTTTTTGGTGGGTTACTTGGATCAAGAGTTGTTACTCTAAACATTTCTCCTGCACCTTCACAGTCACTTGCAGTGATAAGTGGTGTATGCACATAAACAAAGTTTCTATCTTGGAAGAATTTATGAATCGCATAAGCTGCTAAAGAACGCACTCTAAAGACAGCACCAAAAGTATTTGTACGTGGTCTAAGATGAGCAATTTGTCTTAAGAACTCGAAAGAGTGTCTTTTCTTTTGTAAAGGATATTCAGATGGAGACTCGCCTTCCACCTCAATTTTTGTTGCTTTAATTTCAAAAGGTTGTTTTTGGTTTGGTGTTAATACTAGTTCACCTGTTACAATGATTGCTGAACCTACCCCTAACTTAGCAACCTCCTTAAAGTTTTCTAGTTGTTCTTCAAAAACAATTTGAAGTGATTTAAAGAAGGTTCCATCATTTAGTTCAATAAAACCAAATGTTTTAGAATCTCTAACCGTTCTTACCCAACCAGCTACAGTAAGAGTCCCTTCTTTTTGCATATCTTTATTCAAATAAAGTGATCTAATAGATGTAGTTTGCATTTGCTTCCTCCTTATTTAAAATGTTTACCCTATTCTTCCACTCATACTCTATTATATGAATAGATTTGAAAATAAATATTGGCATCGCTTAGTATTTTAAAACACTAAAAAAGCTCCGTCCCTAAAAGGGACGAAGCTCAAACTCCGCGTTACCACCCTAGTTAATTACCTAAAGTAATTCACCTCAAACAAGATATATCGGTCTAAACCCGGCTAAGCCTACTCATTTTGATCAAATAGATCTAATCTATATGATCATCACTTTCGATTAGCAACTCCAAGATGTTCTTCACCTATTGCTTCTTGCTAGATTTCCACCATCACTAGCTCTCTATAAAGATACACAATAGCTACTCTTCTTTTCATCGTCTATAGTTATTATTTGTTAACATTATAGGAATTATAGTTAAATTTGTCAAGGCATAACGTATATGATATTTAAGTAAATCTAAAAATAGCTTATTTTATATCATTTGCTTGGTTACTGCAGTTATCTTGTTATCTCATACATACATACTGCCGCCGCTATAGAAGCATTTAAAGACTCTGCGCCTCCTGGCATTGGAATAATGACTGTATGATCTGTTTCCTCTAAACAATAAGGAGAAACACCATTGCCTTCATTTCCGATAATGAGCGCCATTTTTTTCTCAAATATAGTTTCTTGAATAGGTTTTGCACGCTCTGTTAATGCCGTTGTATATAGGGTTATACCCTTAGCCTTTAAATAGGTGATATATGTCTCTATCGTTTCATCTGTTATAATCGGCATATAAAACAAAGAACTCATTGTAGATCGTACTACTTTAGGACTATATAAATCAACAGAACCTTTTGTGATAAATATGCCTTTAAAATTAAAAGCATGTGCAGTACGAATAATCGTCCCTAAATTTCCTGGATCCTGTAAATTCTCTAGTATTAAGTATGGTCCATCTGAAAGACATATTTCCTCAAGTGAAATATCGGGTATCTTAACAATAGCCATCATCCCCTGTGGCGTTTGTGTATCACTAATCTCACAAAATAAATCTTCTGGAAGAACTAATACTTTCCTTGCCGAAAGTGTATGATAGATTGCCTCATCAAGTTTATTACTTACAATTAAGTATTCTATCATTTGTTTATTAGGAATTTCTTGTACGGCTCTTATACCCTCTACAATAAATAATTGATTTTTCTTCCTGGCTGCTTTTTTCTTTTGTAATTCTTTAACCAATTTAATGATTGGATTCTGCATACTTGTAATATTTTTTTTATCCATGTCTCTTAGCTTCCAATTCTTGAATGGATTTATTTTTTCCAACAACAACTAATAAGTCGCCTTCTTTAAGTACATAATCTGGACCTGGCGTTACATAAATCTCACCATCAGATTCTACCGCAATAATATTGATTTCATATTTTGCACGAATATCTAATTCACTGATAGAATGATTATGCCATCCTTCTAGTATAGACATTTCCATAATACTATAATCACGTGAAAGCTGAATATAGTCAATAATATTGCCTGCGATTAAATTATTTGCAAGACGTTTTCCCATATCATGCTCAGGTAAAATAATGCGGTCAGCCCCTAATTTTGCAAGCACACGCTTATGCTCTTCTGTGCTTGCTTTAGCCACAACATAAGGAAGACCTAATTCTTTTAATAGTAAGGTTGCCATAATACTCGATTGCATATCTTTACCAATCGCTACAACTGCTACATCAAAGTTACGAATACCAAGTTCTTTTAAAGTATCCATATCCGTTACATCTGCTTGAATAGCTTGTGTAACTACAGCAGAAATATCTTGTACCTTTTCTTCTGATTGATCTACAGCCATTACTTCGTAGCCTGCCTCTGCTAAAGTTGTTGCTAAGCTACTGCCAAATCTCCCAAGTCCAAAGACTACAAATTGTTTTGCTCTCACAATACTCCTCCTCTTTATCCAACCATTACTTTTTCTTCTGGGTACTGGATATTACCGTTTGTAATTTCTTTATTTCTTTGTCTAACCATTAATGCAACGGCCATTGTAATAGGTCCTAGTCGACCGATGAACATTACAACAATAATAAGAAACTTACCTGCAATGCTCAAAAATGGTGTGATGCCTAATGTTGTTCCTACTGTTGCAAATGCTGATACCGTTTCAAATAAAATCTCCATAAAAGTAAAATCCTCTGTTAAACTTAAACCGCCTACAGCAACAATTACAACAGCTATAGCAATCATCACAATCGTAAGTGCTCTTGTAATTAGATGAAACGGAATTTTTCTTTTAAATACAACCGTTTGGTCATTACCTTTAATGGTACAAAATGCACATAGGGCTAGTACACCAAATGTTACTGTTTTAATACCACCAGCCGTACCGGCAGGTGATCCTCCAATAAACATCAGCATGATTGTAAAAAGCTTAGATGTATCTGTCATATCGGCAAGTGATATGGTATAAAACCCAGCCGTACGAGGAGATACCGATTGAAACATAGCTGCGTAAATCTTCTCTTTTAGGGACAATCCACCTAACGTACCTGGATTTTTATATTCCAGGATAAAGAGAACGATAAATCCAAGTGCAAGTAGTGCAAAAGTAATCACACCGACTAACTTAGTATGAAGCATTAACTTACTGATGGCTTGTTTCCATGTATAATGTTTAGGTGCTTCCAGCTTGTGTTTAATCACTCTATATAAATCTACCCAAACACTAAAACCAAGTCCCCCTATGATAATAAGGGACATAATCACCATATTAATAAGACCATTTCCTACATAAGGTACTAAACTGCTATTTCCAATAATATCAAAACCTGCATTACAAAAAGCAGAAATAGCATGAAAAATAGAATACCAAATCCCTTTCACAAAACCATACTCTGGTATAAATACAAATGATAAAAATAGAGCACCGATTCCTTCAACCATAAGTGTTCCCTTAACTACCATCTTTGTAAACCTTACAACACCCGCAGTTGTATTAAAATTCAAGGCTTCTTGCATAATAAGGCGGTTTTTTAAAGTGATTCGTTTGCCTAAAATAACAAAAATCATACTGACTAATGACATAAAACCAAGTCCGCCAATTTGAATACAACATAAAATAACGAATTTACCAAATAACGACCAATGCGTAGCTGTATCCACAACGACTAACCCCGTCACACAAACAGCTGAAGTTGCCGTAAAAAGTGCATCTTCAAAAGCTGTGTACTGTCCAGTACTTGAACTAATTGGAAGCATTAATAAAACGCTACCAAGTAGTATCAGCGCCAAGAAACCTATCACTAGAATTTGTGTAGGATGCATATTTTGTGTGAGAATCCCCCCTCGATTTACTTTAATAAATCCAGGCGTATCACTTTGCTTCATTTTTTATTCTCTCCTTAACAACTCATGAAATAACTTTTTTAATTATTTTATACTATGTTAGGTAAAATATCCACAAAAAAATTAAACTCCACATGACTTAGGATATGACCTCCTATTCATGTGGAATTTTTAATAGGCTTACATAAGACTATTTCTTATGCTACCCTCATTATATATGTCTTATGATTTTTTATACGAGTAATTTACTTACTTCATACATGTACTCATCAATATCTTTTTTCATTGCAAGCGCTTCATTGATGTCATAATCTACGTATTCACCTTTTACATAAGAAACAACACGTTTAGCTTTACCTTCACATAATAAGTCTACTGCTTTTGCACCCATCATAGAGGCATGTAAACGGTCAACAGCTGTAGGTGATCCTCCTCTTTGAAGGTGACCTAAAATCGTTGCACGTGTTTCAATACCAGTTACTTGTTCTACCTTCTTAGCAAGTTCTTCTACACCACCAACACCTTCAGCAACAATAATTAGGTAATGTTTTTTACCACGATGTTTGTTATCTAAGATTTGTTTGATGATTGCTTCATCTGAAGGTCTTTCTTTCTCTGGAATCAGAACCATTTCTGCTCCTGAAGCAATTGCACACCATAATGCAATGTATCCAGC
>JAHLFQ010000039.1 GCA_018883705.1 Candidatus Cellulosilyticum pullistercoris | reverse complement strand
CTCATTTCTAATCTATGCAATCGTTTTAAATCTAACCTTTATAAAAAGTATATTAAAGCAGGAATAGAAATACAACTAATAAGTGTTGTAATCATAACTATCTGTGATGCAAACTTGGCATCACTTTCATAAGCACTAGCCATCATAGCTGCATTGCTTGCTACAGGCATACCCGCAACAACTACAGGGATAATAATGAGCCAATCATCTTGTAAGTTCAGTACATACTTAGTTAATATAAATATCATAAGGGGAAGTAAAATAAGTCTTATAAAAGAAAGCACATAAATCTTTCTTTCTGCAAATACCTCTTTTATAGGCATTTGGCTAAGCATTGCTCCCGTTACTAACATAGATAATGGCGTACATATACTGGCAACACTATCTATCGTTCCCGATACAACAGTTGGAAGCGTAATCCCTCCAAAGAAAATAACAAGTCCTATAAAACTTGCAATAATTCCAGGATTAATAAGTAGCTTTATATCAAAAGCATTCTTTTGATTTTTGCCTCTTTCTAAGAATTTAATACCCAAAGTATACACTAAAATATTGAAAATAATATTATAGATAGCAACGTAAAAAATCGCCTCACTGCCTAACAATGCACCTAAAACGGGAAAACCCATAAATGCACAGTTGGAAAACATAATAGAAAAACTTAGTATCCCTTGTTGCATCTCATTACCCGTCATAAATCTTGGCACTTTCCATGCCACTATTAATATGATTGTATAAACTAGAACAGATAATCCTAGCAAAATGAGTGCGCGCTTGAAAACATCCTTAGTAAGTGGCATGCACATACTCGAAATAATAACTGCCGGTAGTGCAACTTTTACTATAAAGCTTGATAACATAGCGTTACTTTGCAAAGTAAAAAACTTTATTCTTCCTAAAACGTAACCTATACCCATCAAACAAAATAAAATCCCTAGCTGCGTATAAACACCATTAAGTTCCATCTTCTGATCGCCTACCCCTGTCTTATGTTTGATTTAAATTTTATTCTAGCATATTTTTATAGCATTGTGAACTCTTATATCTAATGTCTGATATAAGTACCATCTTACGATTTCTTGCTTTTACATCTTCTTATCCTTTATTACATCCTCTTAATGAACGTCCAAAAGTTTCATATATGCAAAAAGGAGACTTAAAAAGTCTCCATATACATGTACTATGTATTTAGTGCAAAACTGATTTTAATCCCTTTATCAACTTGTATCATGAGGTTATCATCTAAATGACAGATTTTCTCCTTTAGTCTTCTCTTATCGATTGTTCTTATTTGCTCTAGGAGAATAACAGAATTTTTAACAAGCTCATATTCTGCTGCATCAATCTCTACGTGTGTAGGTAGCTTTGCTTTATTAATCTTTGAAGTGATAGCCGCACAGATAACTGTAGGGCTGAATTTGTTACCAACATCGTTTTGAACTACTAGTACCGGGCGAATACCGCCTTGTTCTGAACCTATAACCGGACTTAAGTCCGCATAAAAAATATCTCCACGTTTTACTTGCACTTTACTCACACTCCGCTATGCGATCATAATAAGACTGCGCCTCACTTTCTACCTCAAAATAGAGATTTGAAAGGGCTAGGTTAATCGCTGCCATTTCCTTATAACCTTTTTTCATCATATTAAATTCTTCGTTAATTTTAGGGATTTGTTCTATCTTTTCTTTGGTAACTTCAAATTCACTTCTGGATTTTGCCATAAAGCAAATCACTCCCTATCAAACATCGTGATCTACTCCTAACTAGCTATTGTCATTGTTGCCTATTTTTTACCTTTTTATACGATGCTCGGTTATTTTTTTTATAAAGATTTTAATATACTCATTTTCAAGCTTTTATATGGAGATTGATTATGGTTAGGTACTAAAATATCTTTATTATTTAGATTCTATACCTACATAAACACGTGGAACTCTTTTACCAATCATACATACAATTTCATAATTAATCGTGCCGAGTAATGAAGCAATTTCTTCTACTGGTATTTCATGCTCACCTTGTTTCCCAAATAAAACCACTTCATCCTCAACGGATATACCCTCTATGCCTGTTACATCTACCATGAACTGATCCATGCATATATTTCCAATAATAGGTGCATATTGACCTCTTATAAGTACTCTTCCTATATTGCTAAGCCTTCTTGAATAACCGTCTGCATACCCAACTGGAATGGTTGCAACTTTTGTTTTCTGATGGGTACAATGCGTTCTGCCATAGCCAACGTAATGACCTTCTGGTAATTCTTTAACATGCACAACTTGTGTTTTAAGTGTCATTGCTGGCATTAGGTCTAATACCTTACCCCTCAAGTAATTGGATGGGTAATAGCCATAAAGAATAATTCCAGGTCTTACAACATTTAAATCAGTATATGAATGACACATAATGGCTGCACTATTTGCTGCATGGATAACAGGTAGTTCAATGCCTACTTCTCGAAGTTCATTTAAAAAACCTTCAAAAATATGCCATTGCTTACGTGTATATGCTGTATCTTCCTCATCTGCTGTTGAAAAGTGAGTGAAGATCCCTTCCATATTTAAATGAGGAAGTGAAGCAATCATCTTTATCTCTTCAATGCTTTGTGGAGAAGATAGAAATCCTATACGTCCCATTCCTGTATCTACTTTTAAATGGATATTTACGGTTTTACCAAGTTTGCCTGCCTCATCTGATATGACTTTCGCCATCTCATAAGAGAATACTGTCTGTGTCAAATCATTCTCAATAAGTGCTTTTATATCTGCACGTGGTGTGTAGCCTAAAACTAAAATAGGTGAAGTAATGCCATTTTTTCGTAATACTTCTCCCTCATTTACAATAGCTACCGCAAAGCGATTTACACCCTCTACTTGTAATAGATTAGCAACTTCTACTGCACCATGACCATAGCCATCTGCTTTAACAATAGCCATCATCTCAACTTCATGGGGAATATGTTTTCTAATTTGCTCATAATTATGTTTAATTGCACCTAAGTTAACTTCTGCTACTACACGTGGTCTAAGAGCTTCCATCTTTACCTCCTTGAGTCTACCTAATATAGATATCCTCATTTGTCCTAAGAATTAAATTTAAAATCTTCATAAATAACTTCAATGGTTATATTTCCTGCATCATCATATATTTCCAACTTCAATGGCAACTGATTCTTTTCATCTAACCAAAGTTTTTCTTTTGATAAATACTTGAAATTACCCTCAATAGGCATTTCGTATGTGTTTATCGCTTTCCCATTTAACTGAATTTCTTGTTTTTTTATATTTTCATTTGTTAAATATCTGCTCACAAAACTTGTAAGTAAGATTTCATTCTGTGCACTACTTCCTTTTACCTCCACAGCTTTATTTAAACTGGGATAGTATTCTGTAATTTGATTGCCATCGTAAGAAACCTTGGTACCTTTTAAATGCTCTGGCTCTATTACAGTAAATTCATAAGTGCCATCTATACTTGCTACTTGTTTTATTTTCATTTCATTAGGTTGCTTATCTTTAAGAAAGGTAACTTTTACTTCTGATTCATACTGTTTAAGTTCCTTAAAGAAATTCCCTACTGAATGAAATGAAGCCTTCTCAGGCCGATTACAGCCATAAAAAGTAAAAGCTATCATTAGTAAAAAACACATTAAAATTAACCTTTTGACTTTCACCGTAAATCCCCCTACTACTTAGTGAGTATGGGAAGTAGGTTACTCCTACCTATATTCCTACCAGTATATTTTTCTTACTTACGTTAGCTAGCTTTTTCCCATCTATAACTAATATACTCGTCATAAACCCTATATATGCTGAAATATTTAAGCCTTTCTCTGTTACCCTACCTAAAATAGTTGTCTTTATCCATAACAGTTACTTCACTTAACCTATTTTCTATATGCTCTATCTAGTCTTCTAACAATTCTAAAATAGCTTTACTTAAAAATTGAATTGTATCACTTGCTAATAAACTATATTCTGATAAAACCTTGCTTGCTAAATCTGCCGCTCTTGTTTGCAAATATACCCCTAGCTTTGCTGCATCTATTGGATCCATGTTCTGCGCCATAAGTCCTGTAATAATCCCTGTTAGTGCATCACCACTGCCTCCTTTAGCTAAACCTGAGTTACCGTATTTATTAATATATACATTTCCTCTTGTATCAGCTATTATTGTTTTTTCTAATTTTAGTATGGTAATCACATTAAACTTTACAGCAAAGTTTATTGTATATTCTAAAGGATTATCTAATATTTCTTGAATGCTACTCCCTGTCAATCTCGCCATCTCTCCTGGATGCGGCGTAAGAATGGTTGGCGCTTTACGTACCTTTAAGATGTCGAGTACCTCTGGAATAAAATAAAGTGCATCTGCATCAATCACACAAGGCTTATCACTTACAAGTATCTCTACAATTAAATCTAAATGATCTTTCTCTCTACCCATACCAGGACCGACAGCTACTACATCATATAGATGTAGTATTTCTTTTAATGTAGAAGTAGCCATTTTACTAAAATGCCCTTCTTTATCAGGTGCACCTATGGCCATTACTTCCGTAAGCTTATTCTGTATAATTTCCATTATACCTTTTGGTACCATAGCAGTAACAGTACCACATCCCACCTGATATGCCGCTTTACTGGTTAGGGTGATTGCTCCCGCCATTCCAAGCTTACCACCAATGGTTAATACTTTTCCAAAAGCCCCCTTATTGCTTCTTATCGGTCTTTCAGGGAGTAAGGCTTTCATTTCTTCCCTCCCTATAGAATAGGTAGTGACTTTAGTTTCTTCAATTAGCCTCTTAGGAATGCCAATATCTACAACTCTAAGTTCACCTATATAAGAAATTGCAGGATAAAGATATAGCCCTAGCTTAGGCGCCATAAAGGTGATTGTTGAATCAGCTTTTACAGCTATGCCTTGCACCTTACCAGTTAGGCCATCTACTCCTGAAGGAATATCAATACTTACTACCTTATTAGAACACTGATTAATTCTTGTAATTATTTCCTCATATATACCTACAATAGGTCTTTTAAGTCCTGTACCAAATAGTGCATCTACTATAACATCAGCATGATCTATTTGATTTAAGAACTCTTCTTTGTTGTCCTCTTCTAACTGCATCATATCAATTTGTAACTGATTACAAATATCATAATAAACGTAGCCATCACTTGTTAGTTTTTCTGGACGTGCTGCCATAAGTACTTTAACTTCACACTTTGACCAAAGTGTAAGTTGCCTTGCTAAAGCTAATCCATCTCCACCATTATTACCTGGTCCACAAATGATCATAATTTGTTTTCCTTCATCTTCTTCTAGCAGATAAGAGAAAATTTGATAAGCAGCATGTTCCATAAGTAAAATACCTGGAATCTTATTTTCTTCTATAGCTCTCCTATCAATCTCCTGCATTTGATGTGGTGATAGTAACTTCATGATTTATACCCCCTTCAGCAATAGCGAAAGCAGTGGCATATGCTTGACAATGTGAGATACTCACATGAATTTTGCAAATCTCTAAGCGATTGGCTAGTGCTTTTGCTTCTCCATATAAATAGACTTCTGGCCTTCCTAATTCATTAGGGACAATCTCAATATCATTTGCGCTAAAACCTCTAAAACCCGTTCCTAACGCTTTACTAATCGCTTCCTTTGCAGCAAACAACCCTGCTAATGTTTCTGTCTTTTTATGATTCTCCCTATAGTAAGCCTGCTCCCTTGCTGTATAAATTTTATTAAAAAAAGTATCTGTCTTATAAATTGCTTTTTCAATCCGTTCGATTTCAATGATGTCTGTTCCAATACCAATAATCATTTTATTTCTTCTCTCCTAAAGCTTTATCGATCACTTCAATTTGTTCTCTACCAACAATACTATGAATATAGTTATAGATATCCTTTAGAAAGGCTTCGCTTTCTTTCTTTTGTGCTGTTTTTTGAAGCATTTGCATTCTTAATGTGGCAATTTCATCTTCTAAAGTTCGACTTTTTTGCTTGCACATCTCAATATATCCATAACCTACAGCAATCATTTCTGAAATCATTACCTTGTTCTTATCATTGATTTCATCCTCTATGCTATCTAAACGTTTCTCAATTTCTTCAAGCTTTTGATTAGTGACAAGTATACTTTGATGCATTTTATTAAGTTCTTTAAGCGCTTCATCATTGTTACCCACTTGTACTCTTTCACTTAATATGAGAATTTCTTTTAAAAAGTTTTGTTTAATCACCGTATACTCTTTATAATCTGTATTTAATCTAGCTTGCTCTTTTAGAAGCTCTTGAAGTTCTTTTTCTACTTTATCTATCACTGAACTTTTTATGTGCTCTTTAGCACTATGCCATAAGGGATCTAACAATACAATAGGAAGTTTTTTTGTTTTTAAGATGTTATTAATATAATCTCTCTTTAAATCAATATTCTCATCTTGAACCTTAACCTCGGTGACCTCTTCATTATTAATAATCACCTTTCGCTGTCTCTTTTTAAAGTTAAACAACATTTCGCCCCCTAACCAAATAGAATTTTTCTTATCTATTTCGTCTCTTTTCCCTTTATTTATTATATCTTAATAGGATATAAAATCTACGAATCACATAGAAATTTTTCTTTCGTTCATGATTTTTTTAATTTTTATCCTTATTTTTTTGTTTCTGTTCATATTTTTTTGTTTCTGTTCACATTTCTCTATAATGCCTTTAGGCAATGAAATAACACATAATTAAAAGGATACTAATTCAAGTATCCTTTATTTTCATCTTTATTCGTCTTTTAAAACATATTCTACCTTATCATTATATTCTATTAACTCTTCTAACAACCTATTCGTTTTACGAAGCTCTTTGATAAGAGAACTTTCCTCAATTGCTTTTTTAATAATAAACTTTAAAATTAAACACGCTATTGCTATGCCAATAAGATACATAGCCCCTACTAAAAATTCATCTGTGATTACTAATAATACTTCTAGTACTCCCATTTTATTTTCCCCTTTATACTATCGTTTCCTCTAATCTTATTCTATTATAATAGCATCTGTATCTGAATTATATGTCACTACCTTTCCAATAGCTTCAGCAACTACTCTTGCTGGAACCATTGTTCTCCCATTATAAGCTATTGGTGCAACTGATAAAGTAGATAGATTACCATTTAACCAGAGATTTTTACTGTCTATTTGAAGAGTAAATGAATTATTTTCCTTAGCACATTCTATTGATTTTAAAATAGGATCATATGTCATTGAAATAGCTAATTTTTCACATAATGTTTTAAGTTCAACAAGGTTAGTGTTATTCACATTAATCGTATTTATATTTACTGTTTCTCCAGCAATAACAAACTTTTTTTCTTGCTCTATATAAGTAGGTGTCGTTTTTTGATTACTTGTTACACTACTGCTATAACGACTACTTGTCCCATTAGATTTATAAGGACATACACCATTTGTATGTAAATGTGCTGGATAATCTCCACAATGATAATGGTATGAACCTAATCCACTTTTATTTTTGTTATCCCTATGACCTCCCCTACTATCTGTCTTCCCACTATGAGCTAGTAGTGTTACTGGTATCATCATTATGGTTAATAAGATAATGCCTATTCGTTTAATGTTTACTTTTTTCATGTCAAAAGCCTCCCCACTTTAATGACTTTCATTTGATTTTACTAAAAAATATATCACTTTACAATAAAAATAATCATACTATTTTCACAAGTCACATAAATCATATAACTTTATTTTTAGTTTCAACGAAGTACATATGCAAAAAAATGCTCACTTCTCTTGGATCATTTTTAATCCATGATAAGTGAACATTTTTTACTTTATGACATTCTATTTTATTGACTACTAAAATCTATTAGTTCGTTGATATTACTTATCTTGCTGTGTTTTCTCATACTCGATTTGTGCTTCATTAATTTTATAAGCCAAAGTCATTAAACTGTGTGATAAGTGTACGTTCTCAACTTGTACAGTCTCTGGTAAGAATAAATCCA
>JAHLFQ010000038.1 GCA_018883705.1 Candidatus Cellulosilyticum pullistercoris | reverse complement strand
GCCTTAACAGTAGCGTTTTGTGAGTAAAACATGGATACTGTAGCTTAGTATCAGAATATTGCTTTGCAAATTTGAGTCTAGGAGATAACCATAACAAATACCTTGCATATGTATAATAAATCTTTCCTAATTTAAGCCTCAGTTTAGAACGCTTTATAGGTTGTAATGAATTGTACATATTACTTCTCATCTATTTCCCCCTACCTACTAATTACTTGTCTATGCTTAATACACTATTGAATTTATTTTATCTTAATGAGGGGAAATATGTAAGAATATTTCTAAATATTTATATTTATCAAAACAAAAAAGAGGTGCTACTTATAGTAACATCCTCTTTAAATCTTAAAACACATTAATCTTATTGGCCTAAACTAGCATGATAAGCATCGATAGCAGTTACAACTGCCTGCATAAGCTTAGTTTGATAATTAGGATCACATAGCATACGATCTTCATTCCAGTTGCTCATAAAACCCATTTCAAAAATGACTACAGGTACTTGTGACCAGTTAAAACCTGTCATATCACTACGTTCAAAGATTCCATTTACTTTAACCCCAGAATCTTGAAGCGCCTTTTTTAAACACTCAGCATATTTAAAACTTGCTGGATAAATACCTGCTGTGTATTTGCCTGTTTTAGAAGGTACAATGAGCACAGCCCCTGATTTACCGCTATTAGCGATACTATCACAATGAAGTCTAATGGTCATATCTGCCTTTGCATTATTGGCTACTTGTGCTCTTTCCACATTACTGATATTGACGTCATTCGTTTCTCTTGTCATAACTACCTTATAGCCTTTTTGTTCTAGAAGACCTTTTAAGATAAGACCTGCCTCCATATTAACAGCATACTCAGGCTTTTTAGTACCTACTCCAGCTGTCCCTGAAGCCACCCTTGCTTTTCGGCTACCAGAACCTGGTGCAACAGGTTCTCCCTTTGGGTCGCCTTTTGCCTGATGCCCTGGGTCAATGCATACTACGAAGTTTTCCTTTGCATACATGGGCTTGATTTGACCTAATAAAATAGTACCTAGCATAAAATAAACAATTGCTTTTTTAATTCTGTTCAACTTATGTGAGCCTCCTTTATTGTTTATGTGCTTGTTCTATTTATTTATATGTTAATCTAGGCTTTTTTACTCTTTATATCTGTAAACGATCAATAAAATTCAAAAAGTAGAGTGGCTATAGCTAACTAAAAATAGCTCTATTCACTCTACTTTTATCTTATCAATTATATTTTTAATCTTAACTTAAATCTTACTCAGCTTCTAATATGGTTTCAATCTCAACTACATACATTGTATGATAATCTTTTTCTGGATAACATGATTCGATAATGCCCTTTTCTATAAAAGAAGCCTCTTCCAAGCTTTGTGCATAAAGCTTTTTACCTATTAATGTTAATCTAGCTTCCTCAAAGTAAGGCACACCTTCATATTTTCTTAAGTTTAAATTGGCTTTTGCAATCTTATCTTCATCTCTACCTGAAACACGTCCTAGGTAGGTTAATTCTTTTCTATAACTATTAGGTAATACAGATAAAGATAGTTTATCAGCTGCATCTATAAACTCTTTTGTATATCTTTGAGGTCTAATAAAAATATAAGCTACTTTTTTATTCCATAAGATGCCTATACCTCCCCATGAAGCTGTCATTGTATTTACTTTTCCATCTTTTTCTGCTGTAATTAATAGCCAATCTTTTCCTATCATGTTAAAGACATTTTCATTTAAAAGCTCATGTTTCATTTCTTTCATAATAGTCACCTTCTTCATTTTTATACCTATTAATAGATTTACTTTTTACTATTATACTCTACTTTATTACATCGTGACAGATATTATCACCTTTATTCATTTTATACATCACTTATCTATCTTGTGCTTTACTTGATACTAGAAGCAGCGTAATTTCCGGCATATTCATAAAGCGATAAGGGAGCTGACTTGTACCGATTCCTGAATTGACATATAAATACATACCATTACTTTCTTCTATAGGATATAGCCCTTTGATATATTTCTGTCCCTGAGGAGGTGTAAAAGGTGCGCCTATAAAAGGTAACCTTACCTGCCCACCATGACTATGTCCCGAAAGTTGCAAATCAATAGGTTGCATCTTCACTTTATCAACTACATCTGGTGCATGTGAAATAAAAAGATTAAATACCGATGCCTCAATATCTTTAAAAGCTACTTCCAAATTAGGGCGGCCTAAGATAATATCATCTATTCCTATAATGGCAAGCTTTTGTCCATTCTCTAAAGTGATGGTTTCACTACTGTCTTTTAATAATATAAAACCTGAAGCAGCCATCATCCTTGCATAGCGTTTTGTCCCATTTCCCCCATGATCATGATTGCCATATACGGCAAATTTCCCATAAGTTGCTCGAAGTTCTTTAAGAAGTGCTGCTACTCCCTCTTCTTCATTAAAGCTTTTATTATTATCAATTAAATCTCCTGTAAAAATAATTAGATCTGGTTCTAAAGCATTTACTTTGTCTATGACACGTTTAAAGTCTGTTAACGTATAGTCTTTTCCTAGGTGTACATCACTAAATTGAACAATTTTTAAAGGTTCATTTAATATGAGCTTATTCGTTATGATTTCTTGCTTTTTGACCATCAATAGTTTAGGTTCTATATAACGAGCATCTATAAAAGCACATACGGCTAATAGTATTATCGTAAAAATCACCCCTAGCACACCTCTAATGATCCTACAAAGTACCCCAAACAGCCCTCTCATCACTTATTCCAACACACTCCCATTTTGTCTTTTTCTTAATCTCTCTTTTTCGCTAATATTTCTTTTTCATGTGCTAACAAACGCTCCTGCACATCTGTTCTTGTTCCCATAAACCCTACAAGCTTCCCTGTTGAACCAATAACTCTGTGGCATGGAATAATAATAGGAAGATCATTGGCACGATTTGCTCCCCCTACTGCACGACATGCTTTGGGATTACCTATGTAGGCTGCTAATTCTCCATAACTTCTTGTCTCGCCATAGGGAATTTCTATGAGGGCCTTCCAAACCTTTTTTCTAAAAGCTGTGCCTTCCCAAACTAATGGTAAATCGAACTTAAGTCTCTTTCCCAAAAAATATTCTTCTAATTGCTTTTTCACTTCTTTACATAATGCTATATCTTTTTTGACTTCTGGATGTACATTTAAATAGTCATCCATATGTTCTTTTAGCAAGAAAATTTGCTCCACACCGGCTTCGGAAACCACCATTCCTATTGGGCCTATTTTACTCTCATATACATCATATCCTCTTCTCATGTGTACTCCTTCATTTTTCCTATCTATCCTTTGCCTTTTTATATCTCATCCGCTTCTTGTTCTCTTAAAACCTCATCAATGGCTTTTTTTATCACTTCAGAATGATAACCTCGTTGAGCCAAAAAGGCATATAGTTTACCTTTTAATGTATAGGTATCATCCGTCTTCTTTTTATAATATTCTAACTTCTTTAAAACTAGACCTTTACAGTTTGTAAGCGCCTCATCTTCTTGATAATTTTCTTCAATAGCCTGACGAATCACCTCTGCTTCCACACCCTTTGTCTTAAGTACACTAGCGATATAACGGGGTCCTTTCTTTGAAAACTTCTTTTTATCTCTTACAAAGGCTTCTGTTAGGCGTCTATCATCTAGATAACCATAATCATAAAGCTTCTCTAATGCAAGGCTAATGGCCTCATCATCATATTCCTTTTGTTTAAGCTTCTCAATTAAATTTTTTTCAAAATAGTTTCTTTTACCTAACAAGAAAACGGCATAATTAAAACATTTATTATTATTTTCTTCCTTTATAATTTCAGCTAAATCAGCCTCATCTACTTCCATGCCCTTTTTTAATCTTAATTTAACAAGAGTATCTTCTGTAACTCCACAAAAAAACGCTTCATCAAGAAAGATATTATAGCGTTCTCCATTTTGTTGCATACTAATTTTTGTAATCTTCTTCATGGCAAACCTCCTAAAATATCATTATAGCATATCCCTTTAAAAGGCTACCTATTCCAATAACCCCTTTTGAACTAAATAATAATTATTATTTTTTAAAAGTTATTGATTTTTAAGTGTATCTGTATTAAACTAAGAAAAAATGATACGAGGTGTGATCTATGGAAAATACTGAAGTTGTATTAAATTACTTAAAAGAGAAAAATGAACCTATGAAAGCTGGCGAAATCGCTGAAGCAACTGGCCTTGATAAAAAAGCAGTTGATGCAGCAATTAAAGCTCTTAAAGCGGCAGAAAAAATCAATTCCCCAAAACGTTGTTACTACGCTTGTAACTAAACGACAATCTATAAAAATAGAAGCTCACTTAACGCTTAGTTAAGTGAGCTTCTATTTTTAAAAGGTTATTTCTTCCCATGTACATGTTGATAAGTATTCTGCTACACGCGCCTCACTCATCTCTGGATGAATAGTCGCTTCATGAGAAATTGTAATATTAGACATAGCAATGGCATATTTAACAGTATCTTTAATGCTTTTACCTGTCATATAAGCTGCACCAATACCTGCTACAAAGGCATCACCTGCACCTGTTACATTTAAAATGTCTAGACAAGATGCCTTAATAATACCTTCTTCTTCTCCATTGTTGTAATAAACACCATCCGCATCTAAGCTGATAAATACATTCTCAACGCCAAGACTTCTAAGATATGCACCTGCTTTTCTTGCATCTTCATGGGTTTTAACTTCAAAACCACATAAAACTTCTGCTTCATGACGATTTGGCTTAACGGTGTGGAAATAAGGTAATAAATGTTTTACTCTAGCTGCTTTTGCACCTGAAACAGGATCTAATACAAACTTTGTTTTACCTTGATAAGTTTTTAAAATAGATTCAACAAAAGGTGGATTATCCGCACCTAAAAACATATACTCTGCATTTTCAATAATTGCAGCACGCTTATTAAGTTCTTCTTCTGAAAAATCATTGGCAAGCTTTGTATCTACTACAGCTGAAACCATTTCACCATTTTCATCTAAAATAGCTAAGTAAGTAGGCGTAGAACCACCTTTAACAATAAGTGAATCACTCATATCAAGACCAACTTTTTCTGCTTGACGTAAAATGTCAGCACCTTTTTGGTCATCTCCTAAAATAGAGATAAATTTTGTTGGGATGCCTACACGAGACATATTTTCTGCAATGTTTCTACAAACGCCTCCGCAAGATACTTTAACTTGTCCTGGATTTGAGTCATATGGACGATAAGTCGCATAAGAAAATCCAAAAATATCATAAATAGATATACCAAAAACAAGTGCATACGGTTTATTACTTTGTGTCATGTTTCTATTCCTTTTCTTTTCATTCCAAGTTTTTTAGTTAACTATTATCTTAACATAACTTTCTTTTTCTGCCTACTCTAAATCTTTATAACTATATATTTCCAAGTTTTTAGACTATTACACACTTAGGCTTTGAAATTTCTATTTATTTGCCTTATAATGTCCTTACTAAGAAATATTGTTTAAGTAAAGGAGCTGCACTTAAAATACGATGAAAATTTCACATTCAAATACGTTAAAACTGCATGGTTTTAATAATCTAACCAAAACGCTTAGCTTCAATATGTATGATATCTGCTACACTAAAACCTCGCAAGATCGTAAAGCCTATATTGAATATATTGATGAGCAATATAATGCAGAGCGCCTTACACAAATTTTAACCACGGTTACAGAAATGATTGGTGCCAAAGTCCTAAATATTGCAAAACAAGATTATGAGCCACAAGG
>JAHLFQ010000233.1 GCA_018883705.1 Candidatus Cellulosilyticum pullistercoris | reverse complement strand
CTTGCACAAAAAACAAAGATTTTATTTTTAGATGAACCAACAACTTATTTAGATATTTACTATCAGCTAGAAATCCTAGAGCTTGTCAAAGAACTTAATAGAAAATGGGGCTTAACAGTTGTCATGGTTTTACATGACATCAATCAAGCCATTCAATATAGTGATGAGATTATTGTTATGAAAAAGGGGGCTGTTGTAGTACGAGGTCCTGTAGAAGAAATAATCACTGAAGCATTAATCGAAAAAGTATATGGTATTCATGCTATAAAAAGATGGTGTCCAATTAATAAATGTCCTTACATTACACCTATACCAATAAAGGAGAATGAATGATGAAATTATTAATTACGTATTCAAGTAAAACAGGTAATACTAAAAAACTTGCAGAAGGCATTTGGGAAGGCTTTAAAGAAGAAGCAACTATTTGTCCTATTAGTGAAGTAGAAAGCATTGAGGCATATGATGCAATTTTAGTAGGCTACTGGGTAGATAAAGGCGGCCCAAATGAAGAAGCAGCAAACTTTTTAAAGACTATTAAAGGCAAAAAGGTTGGTATCTTTGCCACATTAGGCGCTTATCCAGATTCAGAACATGCTTGGAAATCTCTTGTTAATGGAGAAAATCTAGTAAAAGAAAACAACGAAGTAGTGGGTAAATACATTTGCCAAGGGCCAGTAGATCCAAGACTTTTAGAGCGTTTTAAAGCTTTACCAGCAGGGAATCCTCATGCGATTACCAAGGCAAGTAAAAGACGCCATGCGATCGCAGCAATGCATCCTAATGAAACAGATTTAAAAGCAGCGATGATTTTATTTAAAGAGAGGTTAGCATAGGTATGTTTGAAGAAAGGATTAAAACCCATCATAGTGCTATGGCAGATGCCAAGCAGTATGCTATGGGTCCTAGAAAGGTGGTACAGGTTTTAACTCAGTTAAAACCTGACAGAGAAGTTAAGGAAAAAGCCACCATTTATATTCATGTACCTTTTTGCAACAAAATTTGTTCTTTCTGTAATATGAGAAGGCGTTTACAACAACCTTTAAGTCATTATCATGAGCTTATTATCAAAGAAATAGAAGCATATAGTATGTTGCCTTACATACAAGATATAACATTTGATGCGATTTATTTTGGAGGAGGAACACCTACTACTTTAAGTGCTGAGGCGCTTAGTTTAATTTTAAGGGCACTTCATAAGTATTTTAATTTAACAAAGGAAGTTGAAATTACTGTAGAAACTACTGTAACAGAATTAACCAGAGAGAAGATTAAAGCTTTAAAAGATGGTGGTGTGACAAGATTATCAGTAGGAGTACAAACCTTTAATGATAGAGGACGCAAACTGATGGGGCGTATAGGTAGTGGAGAAACAGCTTACAACAAACTAAAAGAACTTAAAGCAGCGGGCTTTAAAACAATTAGTATGGATTTGATTTATAATTATGAAGGTCAAACTTTAGAAGAACTTGTTGAAGACTTAGAAAAAATTGCAGCCCTAGAGTTAGATGGATTTTCTATGTATTCTCTTATAGATATGAAGCAAACGACTATTAGTAAGGCTCAGAGTTTATCAGAAGATAAAAAGCGTTTTGATACTATTGCCAAAACGATGATGGATAGAGGGTATCGTTTCTTAGAACTGACAAAAATGGTAAGAGGAGACGAATATAAATATGTTATGAATAGACATGTAGGGGCAGATACATTGCCTTTAGGTGCAGGCGCAGGTGGAAGCTTAGGCGGACTTATGTTGATGAATGATGTCCAATTAGAAAAATATGAGACATCTGTGCTTAACTTTGAAGAGAAGCAAGGGATGCTCTTTGCAAAAGGCTATCAAAATTTAAGCCGTTTTAAAGGGATGATACAGACCTTAAAGCTTCCAGAAGATACATCGCTTTACAAGAATAAAGAAGCGTATGAAAAAATCGTAGAAGAAATGTTACAAAAAGGGTATATAGAGCAGAAAGAAAATCATTATCACCTGACTACAGAAGGTGTATTCTGGGGAAATAATATATCAAGAACATTATATGAGCTGTCTCAACACTAGGTTGAGATAGCTTTTTTTATTTGTTAAGTCATACGACACATATAATTTTAAAAATCGTAAAACCTAAGTATGAAAGGATGTGTAAAGTATGCCAAATAAACCAGGCTCTAATAATCCAATGCAAAAAGGTGAAAGACGTCAGAGATTACAAGAGACACAAAATAATCATGGTGAGCATCAAAAGAAAGATAGCTACCGTAATTATGAAGTAAAATCAGAATCATAATTCTTAAAAGCCATTGTGTACAGTTTAACAGAAAACACGATGGCTTTTAGGTTATATAGATAGATCTATTTATAGGGACTTTGAGGACATAGGCATGATTAAAGGAAGGAGGAAGAGACGGTGGCAGATATCATGGATTATTTAGATTGGCGAGGAGACCTATCATTTAAACAAGCTGCATTTAATGAAGTAGATAATTTGATTTTATCGCAAGTTGCTTATGTCAACTTTGATGGTATTTTACCCGGTATAGACTGTGATGATGCAATGACACTAGAAGAAGCTTGTCAATTATTTTTTAAAATAAATGATGAGAAAGAAGTTTTAAAAGACAAATCGTTTACAAGGTTAGCTCCAATACTTATGAAAAAAATGGCACAAAGTGAACGTTTTAAAAGGCTTGGACTTTGTAAATATAAAAGCCAAATAGACTATGAAACACAAAAACAATTTGCGGCCATGCATATGATCTTAGACGATGGAACGATTTATATTGCGTTTAGAGGAACAGATGATACTATCATAGGTTGGAAAGAAGACTTTAATATGAGCTTCATGACACCTGTACCTGCGCAAATAGAAGCAGTGAACTATATCAATCAAACAACAGCTCATTTAAAGCAAGAAATAAGAATAGGGGGACATTCAAAAGGAGGAAATCTAGCAATTTATGCGGCTGTAAAATGTAAGGAGGAAATAAAGGCTCGTATATTAAAAGTATATAATAATGATGGGCCAGGATTTAACAAACAGATGATTATGAGTCCTGATTATCAGGAAATGCTAACTAAAATAGAGAAGATTGTACCACAGTATTCAGTAGTAGGTATGCTCCTTGAACATGAGGAAGACTATGTGGTGGTAAAAAGTAAGCAAATTGGGCTGTTACAACATGATGCTATGTCATGGGAAGTATTAGGTGGCCAATTTGTTTATTCAGATGAGCTAACTAGAGGGAGTCAAATACTAGATGATACACTTAAAGCATGGATTAATGGCTTAAGTGAGAAAGAGCGTGCCCAGTTTGTTGACTCAATATTTGACATTTTAGAGGCAACAGGTGCAAGGAC
>JAHLFQ010000232.1 GCA_018883705.1 Candidatus Cellulosilyticum pullistercoris | reverse complement strand
TGTTCCTAGTAAATAAGGAATAACGCTAGCTACCTTAGTTCGAATTTCGACTAATTTAAAAAAAGTTGTGATATTCATTATGGTCCTCCAGTTTATAATTAAGCCTTATTAGTATACATAAAATATAAAAGTTACACAACTTAAAGGGATATGAAACATGACAGCAAACCATTACCATGACAAAACACAAAGCAGATGATACGGCATATGGGAAAATTACATTTTAGCTTAATATGTCAAAAGGTTTTAAGTTTACATATATTGACAGATAAGGTAGGAAATTTTATAATTTTTAATGTTAAAAGTAATCATTATCATTATGAAAGAAAAAATAAGGTAGTAATATCATTTTATCAAAAAGATTTTGACGGTAGATTGTATGAGAAAATTTAAAGGAAAAAATAGTAAGGTTAATTTTATTTGGATTTTTATTATTTGGTTTAGTGTTATTTTATCTATATTGCTACTCAATAATTTTATCATTAACGAAAATAAAAAAAATCTATTAAACACGATTAAAACGATAACGGATGAAATCAACGTTAGACTTAATAAGGAAATTAATACTAAGTTTACTAATTTGGAAGTTACAGCTAAATACCTTTCAGAGGAAGAGTTAGCTAACCCTGAGAAAGCAATTCAAGAGCTTAACCGAGTAGCTGAAAAAAGCAATTTTAACAAAATAGCGATTACTTATCCTGATGGAGTATCTTATCTAAATACGGGACAAGTGATCAATCTTGGGCATAGAGAATATTTTCAAAAATCAATGAGAGGGGAAAACTACATAAGTAGTTTAGTTGAGTCTGCAGTAGATTCAAGTGCAGTGAATGTTTATAGTGTACCTATTATAAGAAATGATAAGGTCGTAGGCGTATTATGGGGTTCTGTATTAACAGAAGACTTCTATAAAAGTTTGTTAATGGAAAACATCTATTACTTAGATGCTATTTATTTCGTTGATAATTTAGGAAATACTATTTCACAATTAGCTACTACTCCATTTGATAAGAATTTCTTTGATTTTATTGAGGAAACAGGTAAGATTAATGAAAAAAATTTAAAGGCAATGGAAAAAGATTTCATAAATGCACAAGATAGCTATAAATTATTTACATATAGAAATGAAGAGGTATACATATATTATTCAAAGCTAAATTATAATGATTGGTGGTTACTAGGTAAAATTTCTACTGAAAAGATAAAGAATATGAATAGTTCGGTATTTATTACTTCAAGTGGAATTAGTGTTGCATTAATTTTATGTTCAAGTCTAAGTTTTATTATTTTAATATCAAAGAATAAAAAGACAAATGATCTGTTTAAATTAATAGCTTTTACCGACGATATTACAGAAGGAAAAAATGATTTTTTCCTAAAAAATAATCTAGATAAGATTATTAATAAAAAAGGAAATTTTGCTTTCATTAGTTTAGAAATTATAAATATTAAGCCGATTATTAATTTATTAGGTTTTAAAAATACACAATTTCTATTAAAAGAGGCCTATAATTATATAGCGGAGTCTTTAAATAAAGATGAAGTTGTTGTTCATAGCTATTTAGGTGAGTATAAATTAGTTTTAAAATATAATGATGAAGCGGAACTGATCAAAAGAATAGAAACTATAAATCTTAATGAAATTAATAAAAATATAGATGTTAAAATTGGGATTTATTTAATTGATAGGGCAGATATTAAATTCGAAGAAGTTTTCTCATATGTGAATATCGCTAAGGAGAGTATCACTGATCATCTTAAATATGCCATTTATACAGAAGAAATGCATAAAAAAGAATATGATAAAATAAAATTAGAAGAAGAGATTAAGCAAGGAATAGCAAATAAAGAATTTAAAGCCTATTTTCAACCTAAATATGGGAAAGATGGAAAAATGATAATTGGTGCTGAGGCTTTAGTTAGATGGCATAAATGTGGCTCCATTATTTCGCCATATGTATTTATACCTGTCTGTGAAGTTAATGGATTAATTAAAGAGATTGATGAGCTTGTCTTAGAAGATGTCTGTCAAAATCTAAGATTATGGATAAATCAAAACAAAAAGGTAGTACCAATATCTGTGAATTTATCTAGAAACTATTTAGATAAGATAAATTGTATCAACAGATTAGTAAAAATAATCAATCAATATGACATTCCAAAGGAATTAATCGAATTTGAAGTTACAGAAAGCTCATTAGTTGGAAATGAGAAAAAATTAAAAGAGACCATCGATACTTTACGTGATAAAGGGTTCAAAGTCCTATTAGATGATTTTGGCGTTGGATATTCTTCTATAAGAACGATTTCTGAGATGAATTTTGATACTTTAAAAATAGATAAAAGTTTTGTTGATGGAATAGGTGAAGAACGATGGGAAAACATAATCAATTATACGATTGCGTTATCTAAGAAGTTAGATATGAATATTATTGCAGAAGGTATCGAAACAGAAGAGCAATATCAGTTCTTGATAAATAGTAGCTGTGATGTATTTCAGGGATATTATTTCAATAAGCCAATAAATTCAGACGAATTCTCTAAGCTTCTTTAAACTAAAAGCTTCATTACTAAAAAGCTGTTAAAGTTAGATGATCTTACTCTAACATTAACAGCTTTTTATTGATTAGTTTTTTGAGGTTCTTTTAAGAATTGATTGGTTTTACCCATTTTATAGGCAAGTTTAATGATCTCTTGTTCTTCCTTAGTCATTATTCTTTGATACATTTTTTCAAATTGCTCAATGAGCCTATCAAAGTCAATTTGTTTTCTTTGTGGCCGTTTGTGAGATGGGACATAGGATGGATCGTAGTGGCCTGGTAATATAGAAGGTTGATAAATCTTTTTAAAAATTTCAGATGTATAATAGGCGTCATGAAGAGCATTATGGAATGAGTAGGTTATAGGAATCTGAAGATTAGAAGCAGCATCTTGTAATCGGAGTAATCTCTTTGAAGGAAGTCCTAAATGCACAGAAACATAGGGCTGAATATTGATAAAGTTTCTAGGCAATGATTCATTATTTAACTGATGATATTTTGCATTTCTAAAGAGCTCTTTGATATCAGACATGCCCCAGATACAAAGAATAGACTCCACGCCACCTATAAATTCAGTAAATGCTGTATAAACCTCAGGAAAGGATGTTTCTTTTTCAAGCTGCTTGGTAGTAATACCAGTTAACTATGTAATAAAGGGTGAAATTTGACTATAGAAAGTTGGTTTAATATAACGATTAAAGGTATCTATAGTATGAAGATTACTATCTAGTTTGATGGCACCTATTTGAATGATTTCAAAGGGATAGCGTGTCCCTTGCCCATCAAAATGCTGTAATGATGAAAAGTCTTGATTAAATTCTAAATCAAAAATAATATAATGCATATGGATTCTCCTTAGAATATCTAGTTTTACATAGTTTCTGCGGCATATCAAGAAGCTATTTCCATAAATGAAATAAAAGTGCTTTGTACATATTATGACTAAGCACGATTTTTTTATAAGCCAAACTATATAAAATAGAAATGAAATATAGGAGTATTATATCATGCAAATAGAAGTACCAGAGTTATCCATCATTGCATTAATTGGTAAAAAGGAAAGAGAGAAGCTTACCTTTGCCAAAAAATATTTTAATCCATCAGAGATAGTAAATTTAGAGGCATTAGAAGATAACGCAAGTGATAGGCTTAAAGAGGCAAAACTGACAGTTATTAATGTAACAGATTTGCAAGAAAATACTTATGAAGTAATTACAAAACTAGGGAAAAAATATCATTGTATGCCTGTTGCCATTGTTTTTAACACACATGGATTAATAGATGAAGGAGTAACGCTTGAAGAGTTTGTCGCTATATTGGAGAAAAAAGGATTTAAAAAAATCTTTTTACTAAGTAACAAAGAGGAGATTAAAGCAGCTGAGGTAGTACGTGTTAAACTTGCAAATAACAAAAAAACAGTTCATGGACCTTTTGATCTTATAGGGGACATTCATGGTTGTTATGATGAGCTATGTGAATTACTTGAGAAATTAGGTTACGTAGTAGATAAAGAGCAGGCTATAGTACATTCTCCACAAAATAGAAAACTGGTATTTTTAGGAGACCTTGTAGATAGAGGCCCTAAAAGTCCTGAGGTACTCAGAATGGTTATGTCGATGGTACAAGCTGAGAAGGCATATTGCGTACTAGGCAATCATGATGGCAAGTTACTACGGAAACTAAAAGGGTCAAAGGTTCAAGTAAAGCATGGACTCGAAACGACAATGGAACAACTAGAACATGAATCTAAGCAGTTCATAGAAGAAGTAAAACAGTTTTTAGAAGGACTTGTTAGTCATTATGTTTTTGATGATGGAAAGTTAGTAGCAGTTCATGCAGGGCTTAGAGAGAAGTTACAAGGAAGAGAGTCCAAAAAAGTACGTGATCTAGCTATGTTTGGAGAGACAACAGGAGAAGTAGATGAATTTGGGTTACCTGTAAGAGTTAAGTGGAGTGAAACCTATAAGGGAAGTGCCTTTGTAGTTTATGGACATACCCC
>JAHLFQ010000231.1 GCA_018883705.1 Candidatus Cellulosilyticum pullistercoris | reverse complement strand
ACTCCCTAAACATAATCCCCATAAAGCTGCAACTGCTTTAGATAGATCTATTTCTACGTTAAAAATCAAAACAGCTAGACAAAGCATACTACTTACTATCACATGAAATTCTGTAAATTTACCTTCTTCATCTATTAACAAATGTGCAAAGTAAGTAAAGATCACACCAAATACAATAGCTGCAACAACATCCATCGGCCAATGTACACCTAGATATAATCTAGAAAGTGCTGTAAGTATAATCATAATGCTACCAAGTACTATCGTTGACTTGGTTTTTAGAATGAACATACTTCCCATCCAAAAACTTGTAGCTGTTTGGGTATGTCCACTTGGAAAAGAAGATCCCGTTGCCGTTTCCATTCGAATCGGTTTAACGACTCCCTTATCAAAAGGTCTTGGCATATTCACAATACTTTTCATAACCCCATTAAAAACCCCATTAAATAACATAAACCATGCCAATCTTCTACTCTTACGCTTATCAACGATCCAATATAATATCGCTAGTAATAGTACTAAAAATAGGTGTTCTGCCATCATAGTTATTGTTGTAAAAAAAACGGTTAAAAAATCAGTTCTTATGTTTTCAAAAAAAACAAGAATTTGTTCTTGAAGTTCCACTCTATTTACTCCTTAAATCAGTTTTTGTTTTAAATATTCCTAATAATGTTGTAAATACAGAATTTTTGAATTAAAATATAGATATTAAACGAAATGACTAGGGGGGTCTAACATGGAGACTATAGAGACTTATGGCTCACTTCAACTTTCACCACAAGCATGTTTTAAAAATGCTTTACTTTTATTCCAGAATCAGCAATTATCACCTGCTTTACAAGCTATTGATGCTGCCATCGTCTTTAGTAATCATTCTCCTTTTTATATCTACCAGAAGATACGTATTTTATATGATCTAGGTGCATATAAAAGTTGTAGTCAACTTATTGTATCACAACTACAGTATTTATATAAACATGGTTCTTTATATATTTTATGCCGCGTTTTAGATTATTTACAAAAAATAAATCATTATGAACTAGATGATTTAAAAAATCTACTTAGCCATCATCATGTACCTTATTGCTTAGCAGATTCTTATGACACACTTCTTACACAAAAAGATAAACCCTTTTTATCTCTTGCAAAAAAAGCACTGGTTCAAGATGATTATACACTTTGTCTTTCTTACTGTAATCTCTATTGTAAGCTCTATCTAGCTACTCCTGATATTTTGTATATGAAGGCATATTCTTATCATATGTTAGGCGATTTAGAAAAAGCTCGTCATCTCTACATAGATTATTTAAAAATGCAACCTACTGATGCTTCCGTAGCTACTTATGTTAGCTTTATTTCCATGGAACTTGGTGATTATGAGGTTGCTCTTGAATATTTACAAAAAGTATCTGCTATGGATCCTTCTAATACCCAATATCTTTTTTATTTAGGAGAATGTTATTATGCTTCTAAAAAATACGAACAAGCCATTGCTACTTATAAGACCATTGCAAAGCTTGAACCCAATAACCTGCAAAATTGCTTTAATTTATCTCATGCTTATGAAAAAATAAGTAAACGAAGATTGTCAAAGCGCTATTTAAAACGTATCCAAAAACAGCTTAAGAAAAGACATTTTTACTAGTTATAACACGATTAATAGCTGGTAATGAATGCATTATAAAAAAGACGTTATCCATATTTGGATACGTCTTTTTTATATTATGCTAATTCTAGCGCAATCTCCATCATTTGTGTAAATGTGTTTTGTCTTTCTTCAGCAGTTGTTTCTTCACCTGTAATAAGGTTGTCTGAAATAGTTACCATTGCTAAAGCATTTACACCTGCAGCTGCTGCTTCCATATAAAGCGCTGCTGCTTCCATTTCTACTGCTAGAACGCCCATTTTAGACCATCTTTCAGTAGTTGTTGAATCTGCATTATAGAAAATATCTGAAGAAAGGATATTTCCTACTTTGTATGGTGCTTTCTTTTCTTTTGCTACTTCTACTGCTTTTTCAAGAAGGTTATAACTTGCAACAGGTGCAAAAGTACCTGGTAAATTATACTGAATCGCAAAGTTTGAATTTGTACATGCACCCATACCAAATACAATGTGACGAAGTGGTAAATCAGCGCTCATACTTCCAGCTGAACCAATTCTAATAAGATTTTTACATCCATAAACATGAATCAATTCATGTGCATAAATACCAATTGAAGGCATACCCATTCCTGTTCCTTGAACAGAGATTTTTTTGCCTTTATAAGTTCCAGTATAGCCAAACATATTTCTTACTGTATTGTATTGCACTGGATTTTCTAAGAAATTTTCAGCAATATATTTTGCTCTTAATGGATCTCCTGGTAATAAGACTGTTTCTGCAATATCACCAGGTTTTGCAGCATTATGTGGTGTTGACATATTTTGTCCTCCTAATTTAATATGAGTTGTTGCCTTCTAAAGCCCATTTCATATAATAGGTTGTCCCATTTTCTAGAACTTATGAAGCACTACGAATGAAGTATAACATATTTTGGGAAAAATGAATATGTCAAATCCAATTTATGCTTTATTTATTCTTGCATGGCATGCTTTACATATGTTTTTAGCACCTTTTGCACTGCTTTCTAGCCAAGCTAGTTTCACCCTTTTTCTATTACAAATTGGGCATGTCCCTCTCCAATTTTTCTCTAATTTTAATACTTTTCCTCTTTTTTGTTTTGCCATATGCTTATCCCCCTTTTTGTTCTTTATCTTAAATGTATGATGTAGCCTCATAACCTATGACTAAAAAATGGAATAACTTTAAATTTTAATGACAAAAAAAGATTAAAAGCTATGCCTTTAATCTTTTCTATGATAAATAGGGTATTAAATTTTCTATTTGATAAAGCAATGGAAAAATAGATGGATAATCTTGTTTGATTCGTGCGATACAACGTTTACAAAAATGTGCTCTAATAACAGGATGACTTTTAATGTAGCGTTTATATCCCCAAATATGTGTAAATAATTTTTGGTTAGAATGAAATAATGATTCTGTGGTGGAAAAAGAAAAAATATCTATTCCCCTTTCTACAGCGCACATGGCAAGTAGACGTTGCTCTGCAAAAACCATATAAATAAGTGGATCTTCTGCTTCTACATTCTGCATAAAACGTATCGATTCCTTTACATAATAGTCTTTAAAGACTTCATCATTAAAGCATGTAAAAGCTGTGTTACATGCCTCTATAGACCAGTCCCAATGTTTAGAAAATGTATAAGTCTTGCTAACTTTCAATTGATCCTGTGATGGATAAACCGCTTCTTGTAAATCCTCTCTATGAATAACAGCTAAATCATGTTTAAGTAATTCTTCTCCTATGCTTTGCCATATGATAAAATCCGTATCTAGCATAACACAAGGACCATTTTGCTTTTCTAATGCATAAAGCTTGCCTGCAGCCCAAAATGTACTTGGACTTAACACCTTCTTCATATTTTGTTCTAAAGAATCATCAATCCCTAAATTCCAAATTTTTTCAAGCCCTATCTTTTTATAATAAGCCGCTCCTACTGCATCCGTAACCATTTGAATATCACCATTTAGCTCTTGCCACTTTAAAGCCGATAAAATAGAGGTTAATAACTCAAAATCTTCTACGTAATATTCTCCTGTATGTTTTAAGAAGAAGGGCTTTGTCCAATTTGAATGAAATGCTCGCATGTATTTTCCTTCCTTAAATAAGTTCTAAACCATATCCCCCTACATTAGAAGTAGGCATTTCTTCAATTTCTCCATCTTGCTTCATCCATTCTTCACTCCTTAGAATGACCTAGTATTTCACCATATGTTCTACAGCTTTTACCCATGCATGTTTAGGATCATCACATGGTGTTAATTTTCTACCACTTGTTCCTGCCATTACCCATAAATAGTAAATAGAGTAACCTGGTGCTGCTGCAACTGGATGATACCCTTCCTTAATGGCAATTGTATCGTCATTTCTTACCATATAGCTTTCATTTAAGCTAAAATCATCATTATACATCACTTGAATACCAAAGCCTTGTGGTGGATTTACCTTAAAGTGATAAATCTCTTCCATATTCACTTCATAAGGCATACGATCTGTATCATGTTTATGAGATGGGTAACTAGACCATTGCCCTGGGCAACCATAGGTCTCACCTAGTACAATTTTATCTACTTTACCTTCATATTTTGAAGTGATAATATCATTCACATCTCTTTGACAATTTAATTGGCCTCTATGCTCTGTTACAACTTCTTCTGGTTCTACTACAAAAGGTTCGTATTTCTTATCTGCTTTTACTTTACAAACCCCAATTTCTAAAGGTATATATCCTTTTGCAGTAACTGAATATGCTGTATCTCTTGGTATGTAAATAGTCGTTGGTTTACCAGAAAACACATCGTTTCTTTGGCCTTTATCTAGGGCTTTAAACTCCCCTGCCACAATGTCACCTTTTCCTGCTAAAATCACAAGACCTAGTTCATATACGCCAGATTCTAATTCAATGCTTTCACCTGGCTCAAGATAAATCTTATCAAAACCAATTACCTCTAATCCTGCTGCATCATCTACTATTTTTTGATAGCCTTTTACTTCTTGCTTCTCATAAAAATGCTTCATAAAAACCTCCGATAATTCTGTTTTATATATAAATTATAATACAACTGATGCTTCATTCCAATTCATTTTTGATAGAATATGCCATTTTAGAAAATATAGATTATTATACTAGTTTTACTTTTCTATTAATGGTACGAACCCTTTAATGTAATCATGAATACTATGTACTAGTACCAACCGTAAAGGAGGCTATAACCATGAGCTGCTCAAGAAATCAACGTCCACAAACACATGTACACGAAGTACAAGGAAGCGTAAGAATAGCCGAAATCGGAGAAGACCCTCATAATCATCGTCTTGCTACTGTTACTTGTGAGGTAAGAAGGAACCCAGATGGAACCCACTTTCATGTTATAAAATTCCGTACTGATTTTTACGAAAATCATTTTCATGAATTTTGTGGTGAAACATCTAATGAAATCCATGTCGGAGATAGACATGTCCACTTCTTAAAATCTGTAACAACCTGTAATGATGGCCATAGACATGAATTTCGTTTAGCAACATTTATTGAT
>JAHLFQ010000037.1 GCA_018883705.1 Candidatus Cellulosilyticum pullistercoris | reverse complement strand
GAAGTTCATCTTCTAGTGGTTGTAAGGTATGAGATAAATCAAGTACTTTTTTTGCCATTTTATTCACCTGTTTATTCGTTGTTTTTAGTAAATCCAGCTTCTTCAATGAGTCTAAGGGCATCTGCAAGGGTACCAGAAGTTAAGAAATCTAATTCGTTAGAAGATGCTTTAGTATCTAGCGAGTGAGAAGCATTTTCCTTAGATTTAGCTTTTTTGCTAGGTTTATTTTGATTAAAGCCTTTTGGATATTTATTACGTTTTTTACTTACTGCTGGTTCTTCTAATGCTTTTGGTGTTTGAATCCCTTCTAAGAAATCATTGGTTGCAAGATTTTTAATACGACCTTTCGTAAGTATAATTTCATTTGGTTTCATTTTAAAAGTACGTTCAAGCAGTCCAATAATACCTAAATCTTTTGGTGTTAGAATACTAATTGAAATGCCTTTTTCCCCATTACGTGCGCTTCGTCCTGCACGATGAAGATAATCTTGTGGTGTGAGTGGTAAGTCATAATGGAAAATATGCGTAATATGAGCCACATCAAGACCACGAGCAGATAAATCTGAAGATAGAAGAAGTTTCACTTTTCCAGCTTTAAACTGAGCGAGAGCATTTTTTCTTTCTTCTTTAGAAAGTTTACCTGAAATAGTAGCCACTGTGAAGCCGTGATAGTTAAGTTTTTCTACTAGGACTCTAGTGTCTGTATGTTGGCTAACAAAAATAAGAGCTCTAGGTGTACTCGTTGCAAGAAGAAGTTTTTTTAGCGTATCAAATTTTTCACGAAGATCTGTTTTGATATAAAAGTGCTCAATATTTGGATTAAGGGCTGTTTTTTCAGAGGTATGAAGAAAGACAGGATTCTTTAAGAAAGGTGTAGCAAGTTTTTGAACATGAGGACTCATACTTGCTGAAAACATAGCCACTTGTACATGATTTCCAATATGATAAAGTAATTTTTTTACAGTAGCACTTTGACTACTTTCTAGTAAATTATCAGCTTCATCAAGTAGTATTGTTTCTAATGTAGAAGCTGAAATTTTCTTTTTCATCATTAAGTCTAAGATACGTCCTGGAGAGCCAACAATAATTTGTGGTTTTTCTCTCAGTTTAACGATTTGTTTTTCAATGCTGACTTCACCCATAAGAAGGATTGAAGTGATAGAAAGTCCGCTATTTTTTGAAAGAAGTTTAATTTGTTCATGAATTTGGTGAGCAAGTTCATGAGTAGGCGCTAAAATAATAGCTTGATTGACTTTTAAATTTGTATTTATTTTTTCAAATAAAGGCAAAAGAAAAGCAAGGGTTTTGCCACTACCTGTGTGAGATTCTACCATTAAATCCTTACCTTCTATAAAAGCTGGATAAGTTAATGCTTGAATAGGAGTTGGGCTTACAATATTTTGTTTCTTTAAGCCACTAATAAGTTCATCTTTAAGCTTTAATGTTTGAAAACTGGTTTGCATATTAATCTCCTTTATAGGAAGTTTTAAAATCGTACTTTATTATACACCATCTTACAAGTTTCCTCTAGCAGTCTTTTTTTGAATTTTTTAGAGAAAGTAGCATATATAAAGTAAGGACACTAAAAAAATGTCGATAGATGGGAATCATGCATAAGTTAAAGTAGAACGATAGAATGTGAAGGCTAGGGGGATTATAGGAATGAATGATTGGTTGACGTATTTAAGAGAGGTAAATACTATATCTATTATTGTTAGGCTCTCACTGATTTGTTTATTTGCTGGTGTTGTAGGGATTGAAAGAGGGACAAAACGTAGACCGGCCGGATTTAGAACCCATATGTTAGTCGGGATAGGGGCAACGATGGTGATGCTAACAGGACAATATATGCTAGAGATACGAGGTTTTGTAACAGATGCCTCTCGACTAGGTGCACAAGTAATAAGTGGTATAGGGTTTCTAGGAGCAGGTACGATTATTATGGTAGGACGTAATCAAGTTAAAGGGTTAACAACGGCAGCAGGCCTTTGGGCTTGTGCTTGCATGGGTTTAGCTATTGGAATTGGATTTTATGAGGTAGCTATTATTGGAGGACTTTTCATATGCCTGATTATGATGGGCCTGCATCGACTAGATGAATATGTTCAAAGGCATTCTAGGGTACTAGAATTATATATGGAGTTAGATGATATAGCTACTTTAACAAGGCTATTAGAATTTGTGAAGCGTGAAGAAGCAAAGGTTTCTAATCTAGAAATTCATAGGATTAAAAATGATAATGATCAAGGTGTAGGTGCTCTTATGACATTAACAACTAAGCGACCTTGTGATCATGCAAATTATGTGATTCATTTACACGAGGTTGAAGGAATTCGAGCTATTGAGGAAATTGTTTAGTACTTTAGGGATAATTATTAGGAGAAATTGGAATAATAGACTCAAACCAATAAAGTCTACTTGAAAAAGGAGTCTACTTATGAAAGAAAAAACAAAGAGTATTATTTTACTATTTTTCATCTCACTAGTACTTATTCCAAGTTTTATTTATGGAGCGAGTACTAATCGCTCAATGCTTACATCTATTAAAGTAAGTCCAGAGAAGGTAGAAATACCTCAAGGCTCAGATGAAAAAGCATTTCGTAGTGCCATTAAGGTACTTGCTTATTACAAAAAAGCAGAAGAGCCTACAATAGTGACAGATTATGTGACTAACTATGAAAAATTTAAAAATAAAACAGGCAGCCATCGTGTTACAATTAAGTATACGGAAAATGGTTGTACAAAAAAAGCAGTTGTCTGTGTTACTTTTTGTACGCCTATAGAAGAAACACCTAAGCCAACGACAGTACCAGAAAGTCCTAAGCCTACAACTGTGCCACCAAGCTCATCAGAGGATGCAGATATTAATTTCCCATACATTAGTGGTTATACAGATAATACTTTTAGACCCAATCAAGCAGTTACAAGAGAAGAACTTGCAACTATGATGGCAAGGCTTATTACAAAAAATCGTGTTCCTAATGAAAATAACCAATTTAGTGATGTAATGGCAAATCGCTTTAGTACCGATGCCATTAACTATATTACAAGACTTGAGATTATGAAACCTGCTACAGAAAATACATTTAATCCAAATGGAACAGTTAGTTATAAGGAGTTTCAAGAAATAGTAGATAGATTAAAGCCATACATTAAAGATGAAACGGTTAGTTTACCTACGGGAGATGGAAATCTTACGAGAGTACAGGCGGTTGTTGCCTTAAACAAACTCTTTAAGGTACAATGTAATACGAGTTATACAACGTCACCATTTACTGATATCAATAAAGATACACCTTACTATGATGATATTGTTTGTGCAACGAGTCCTCGTGTTGAGCCTAGATCATAAAAAGGTGATTAATTAAAATAAGAGTAAATCTTTAAGCATAAAAATAAGACTATTGTACTTAGACAATAGTCTTATTTTTATATTTAAAGGGTTTGATGTGCAAGTAATAAGCTCACTTCTCGAATAACTTTACAAGCGACAGCAGTAGAAACACCACTTGTATCATAATGAGGAGAAAGTTCTACGATATCAGCACCTACTAATGGAAGTTCTTTAAGTGCTGTGAGTGCTTCTAAAAGTTCTTTCATTGTAATGCCGCCTGGCTCTGGTGTACCTGTTCCTGGAAAGATAGAAGGGTCTAATACATCTAGGTCAATAGTTAAGTAAACAGGTTTCCCTTTTAAGGCAGTAATAGCTTCTAATAAACCATTTGTATTAAAGCGTTGAAGAAAGGTATGTGATTTAGCCCATTCAAATTCAGACTTCAAGCCAGAACGAATACCAAATTGGAAAATACGACCATCACCTACTAAATCCCAGGCACGTCTGATAACAGAAGCATGAGATAGAACTTCACCTAAGTAATCCTCGCGTAAATCTGTATGTGCATCAAAATGAATAATGTGAAGGTCTGGATACTTTTTTACCAGAGCTTCGATAACAGGTAAGCTTACAAGATGTTCGCCACCAATCATAAGAGGCTTTTTATCTGCCTTAAGAATCGTAGTAGCTGTTTCGTTAAGCATGGTAAGAGCACGTGTTGTATTCCCGAAAGGAAGATCTATATCTCCAATATCTGTTAGTTTATAGTCATCAAGATCTAAATCAAGATAAGGAGAATAAGTCTCTAGACCATAAGAATCAGGACGGATAGCAGCAGGTGCAAAGCGTGTACCTGGACGAAAGCTTGTGGTACCATCAAATGGGGCACCAAATAAAACGACATTTGCTTCTTCAAAAGCGGTATCAAAGCCAATAAATGTTTGTGTTGTATATGTATTAAGCATGTTGAAGTCCTTCCTTTACATAAGTTGGGAGCATAAAAGCTCCTTGATGAAGTTCTAGATTATAGTATTTTGTATAAAGTCCGAAGTTAAGCCAACGGTCTTTTTGTAAATCCATAATAGGATCATATTTTTTTGAAGCGAACCCAAAGAGCCAGTGTCCTGAAGGATAAGTAGGCATATGAAATTGATAGACTTTAGCAATAGGAAAAGTTTTTTTAATTTTTGCATGAGAGCGTCTCATTTCATAAGCATCCTCAGCATAATAAGGACTTTCATGCTGATTAATCAGAATCCCTTCTTCACTTAAAATGCGGCTGCAATTTTGATAGAAAGCATAAGTAAAGAGGCCTTCTCCAGGTCCGATAGGATCAGTGGAATCTACTAGGACAAGATCATAACTACTATCATGAGCTCTTTCTGTAAAGTTAAGTCCATCCTCAAAGTAAAGATGAAGACGCTCATCTTGGTCTAGTTTACAAGCAGTTTGTGGAAGAAATTTTTGACATAGGCGTACGACACGTTCGTCAATTTCGACCAAATCCACTTTCTCAATGGTTGGATAGCGTAGAATCTCACGAGCTGTTCCACCGTCACCGCCACCAATAATAAGGACACGTTTAATATCTGGGTTAACAGCCATAGCTGTATGAGTAATCATATCATGATAAATAAATTCGTCTTTTTCTGTAAGCATCATAAAGCCGTCTAAAGTTAGAAAGCGGCCAAAGGTATCGCTCTCATAAATGTCTATTTGTTGAAACTTGGATTTTTCAGAGTGAAGATGTTTGGTTGTTTTAATACAAAACTTAGCATCTTTTTCATGCATTTCTGTAAACCACAGATCCGTCATAAGTGCCTCCTTTTATATTGTTTTACATATCGTCATCATAATCATCTAAGTTAAACATGGCTTCTTTAACTTCTGTACCATAAAAAATTTCATCCATTTCACGTTTAACCTTCTTAGAAATCATTTTGGCCTCGCCAGGGTGTAATTCCTCCTTGGTACAACCGAATAAGTAGTTATCTAAATCAAATTGTTTAAGCTTACATTTGGTATGAAAGATATTTTCTTGATACACGTTGACATCTATCATATGGTAGCTTCTTCGGATATGTTCGGGTATAAAGTTTTGAATAGAATCGATAGGATGATCAATAAAGAGTTTATTGCCCGCGATATCTCTTGCAAAACCACGTACACGGTAATCTAAAGTCATGACATCGGCATCAAAGGAATGAATGAGATAATTTAAGGTTTTTAGTGGAGAAATTTCACCACAGGTTGCAACATCAATGTCTGCCCTAAAGGTACTAATGCCTTCATATGGGTGATATTCAGGATAGGTATGTACAGTGATGTGACTTTTATCAAGGTGGCCTAGAATGATTTCAGGAATGGGGCCAGGAGAAGCAGACTTTGATTCATCGTGACTAATCTCAGGAGATAAGCCTTCAGAGATTAGAATAGTAACACTTGCGCCTTGTGGCTCATAATCTTGTTTTGCAATATTTAGGACTTTGGCACCAATCATTTCTGTAACCGTGGTTAAAATTTGTGTAAGGCGCTCTGCATTATATTGCTCATCAATATATTCAATATAGGCTTTACG
>JAHLFQ010000036.1 GCA_018883705.1 Candidatus Cellulosilyticum pullistercoris | reverse complement strand
TTTTCTATATATGTTCTAGATTCTAATACTCTTATACAAATCCTTTTAAGTATACATAAAGTTTTATCTTATTCATTCTATCTTTATATTCTATTCACTTTTAAATGTATAAAAATACAATGTAACTATTTTACAACTCTTTTTCAATCCTCTAATTATCCTCAATAAGTTTTAAAACTCACTTCAAGTATTGCAAGTTTTTTTTAAATAGATTGCATTTTAATAGAGTATATTTAAATTTTCATCATAAATTTATGGCTATAACTCCTTTATTTTGCATTTTATTTTTATTGAAGCATCATTTTAAATCACTACATATTGATTCAATTAACTTATCTATTTCTTATTTTAAATGGTAATTTAAAACATTATATGTAAATTTATAGATAATTTCTCCATTTTCATGTATACTATTATTAGTTAACATAATTAGGAGGTGTTCTATGCAACTTATTGGAATCTTAGTCATAGTCATTGGCTTCATCCTAAAATGGGATACAATTGCTGTAGTCCTTTCAGCAGGTGTTCTTACAGGACTACTTGGCGATATGAGTATCGTAGAAATTTTAGATACACTTGGTAGTACTTTTACTAGCCAACGTTCAATGGCCCTATTCTTACTTATCTTACCAATCATTGGTCTTTGTGAAAGATATGGCCTTAAAGAACGTGCAACACATTTAATTCAGAAATTTAAGGGGATGTCTGCTGGACGTATTGCAACCCTTTATTTATTTATTCGTGAGCTTACAATAGCAACAGGTATCAAGCTTGGTCATGCTGAATTTGTTAGACCACTTATTGAGCCTATGGCACAAGGTGCTGCTATCAGTAAATATGGTAAATTAGATGAAAGTATAGAAGAAGATATTAAAGCGATGTCTGCTGCTGCAGATAATGTAGGTAACTTCTTTGCCCAAAATATTTTCATCGCTAATTCAGGAGTTCTTCTTATAGTCGGAACACTAGAAGAACTTGGTTACTCTATCGATGCCTTAGCTGTTGCTCAGGCTGCTATCCCTATTGCAATTATTGCTCTTATCTTTGGATTCATTCAAAATAGCTTCCTTGATAAGAAAATTGCTAAGTATTACGCCAAGAAAGAAGGTGCTAAATAATGAGTAATTCTATTTTACTTGAAGTATTTTATGTATGTGTAGGCTTATTAATGTATTTAGTAGCCTTTAATATATTAAAAGATCCTAACAGTCCAGCACGTGTTGGTACAACTCTTTTTTGGGGTATTTTAGGTACGATCTTCGTATTTGGAAGCCTTTTACCAGGTGCTATAGTGGGTATTTTATTAGTTGGTATTGGTATTTTAACAGCTACTAAACAAGTTAAAGTTGGTAAGGTTAATACCCCAACTCATGAATTTTCTGCTGCTAAAGCAAAGCTTCTAGGCAATAAAGTCTTTATTCCTTCTATTACGATTGCTATTTTAGTTATTTGTATTGCTAAATTTACTAGTTATAGTGGAACTGTTGCTATTGGTATTGCTGCTATCATCACCATTATTCTTACTCTCTGTATTACAAAGGCGGATATCAAAACAGTTAAAGATGATAGTAACCGTATGTTACAAGCAGTAGGAGTCACTTGTATTTTACCTCAGCTTCTAGCAGCTCTCGGTTCACTCTTTACAGCTGCTGGCACAGGTGATGTTATTGCTAACAATATTTCTAACTTCATTCCACAAGGAAATATCTTAATTGGTGTCATTGCATACTGCCTAGGTATGGCACTTTTCACTATGATTATGGGTAACGCCTTTGCTGCATTCTCTGTTATTACAGTAGGTATCGGTGTGCCATTCGTATTTATGCAAGGTGGCGATATTGTTATCTGTTCAACCTTAGCGCTTACAGCAGGTTACTGTGGTACACTAATGACGCCAATGGCAGCTAACTTTAATATCCTTCCAGTAGCACTTTTAAATATGAAAAACAAAAATGCAGTTATTAAATATCAGTCATTTATAGCGATTCCGTTACTACTTGTTCATATTATATTAATGTACTTTTTAGGATTTTAATGATCCATTATTTTTATAAAAATAAACCTTATTAATCTAAACACACTTTTTATATCAAAGGAGACTAACCATGAAAGTATTAATTACAGGATTTGACCCCTTCGGTGGTGAAAAAGTCAACCCTGCATTAGAAGCAATAATGGCACTTCCAGATACAATTGGAGATATAGAAATCATCAAATTAGAAATTCCTACTGTATTTGGAAAAAGTTTAACTAAAATTCGTGAAGCTGTTACCAAACATCAACCAGACATTATCATTTCTGTTGGACAAGCAGGTGGGCGTTTTGGTATTTCTCCAGAACGTATAGCGATTAATATAGATGATGCCCGTATTAAGGATAATGAAGGTAATGAACCTGTTGATGTAAAAGTTGTAGAAGATGGTGCTGCTGCATACTTTAGTAATCTTCCTATTAAGGCTATGACACAAGCTATGGTTAGCGCAGGCATTCCAGCTTTTGTATCTAACTCAGCCGGAACCTTTGTATGTAATCACGTTATGTATGGTGTACTCCACATGATTCATACAGAATATCCGCACATGCGTGGTGGCTTTATCCATGTACCATATATTCCAGCCCAAGTAACCAATAAACCTAATATGCCATCTATGTCACAAGCGGATATTACCAAAGGTCTTGCACTTTGTATTGAAGCAGCTGCAACACATACAGAAGATATCCATATTGCAGCTGGTGCTATTTGTTAGGCTTTTACTATGGAAAAAATATTTGTATATGGCTCTTTACGTCAGGATTTCTGGAATCATGATAAAGTCTTTAAACATAGACTTCGCAAGATTGAAAAAGGTCGGTTAAAAGATTTTTCTCTTTATCATCTTTCTGCTGGATATCCTGCTATTGTGCCTGGAAGTGATACAGTATATGGTGAGGTCTGTACCCTCTCCCATACAAAGCATCTTAAGAGCATTGACTTATTAGAAGGCTATACTGGTGATCCTACTATTGACTTATACATTCGTGAAAAAAAACCTGTTCTATTAGAAGATGGTAAGGAAGAAATGTGTTGGGTCTATCTCTACATTAACCAACATTATGTCAAAAGCAAAGGAATCTATATTCCTCATGGAGATTGGAAAAAGTTTATGTTAAATCATTAGAATAAAAAAATGACTCCTATATGCTATAGGAGTCATTTTTTTTTGCTAAATCACTATTCCTTCTATATTCTGTAGGAGAGATTCCTGTTATACTTTTAAATACTTTCATAAAGTGCTTTTCATTTTCATATCCTACAGCATAGCCTACCTCTGCTACTTTTTTAGTTGTATCTTGAAGTAGTTCTTTAGCTTTATTAATTCTTACTTCCTTAATATAATTAACAAAATTTTTTCCTGTATATTCCTTAAAAATTTGTGAGAAACAAGAGTAATTCATAGAAATATGATTTGACACCATTGCCATATTTAAATCTTTATCATAGTTCTCATAAATATAATCTACTACTTCTTTCATCTGAGTATTATTTTTATTCTTCTCATGGGTACTATGTATTTTATCATTTAGCATCAATAAATAGTGCTTTAAATGCTCTTTATAACTTTTATAGGTATCATACTTATAAAAATGTTTAATATCCCCAAAATCTATCGGATCGATTACACTACAATAATGTTCTAAAATAGATTCAATTAGTTTTCTCATGAGATCCTCAAAATCTTTATAAAGCATTCTAGCAACTAGATCTTCTCCTAATACACTTTCAAAAGTCTCACTTAATTCATCATAGCGCTCAGTTCCAATAAGTTGTACAAACTTAGTAAGAGCTTTATTATCTATTTTAGTATTTTGCTGCATAGGTACATCCTCATACTTTAAACAAGGTAAATTCATCATATAAGCATACTTTCTAGCTAGTAATGCTTGCTCATAGGCTATTCTAAGATGCATAACTCCTTTATGCTTACTACTTAATCCAATTCTTTTCTCTTTTAAGCTTTCTTCTAACAAACTTACCTCTTTTTCATTGCAAATAACAATATAGTGTTCTTCTACTTCACAAAATATTGCTTCTACTTCTTCAGGTAAAGCTATCTGTTCACGTAGACAAAAGATCTGATAGTTTTCTGAGTTAATCCAGTGGCTTTCAAAGCTTTGCTTAAAGCTTTTCAATTCACTATTAGTAATATATGAGTTCATTAGAATATATTTAATTTGTTGTTTTAGTATATCTTCAATTGCCCCTAGCTTTTCTATTACTCTATTTTTTTTCGCAATAATTTTTTCTAAATCATTCATTATTTTATATACATCTTCTCTATTAACTGGCTTTAAAATATATTCTCTTGCACCACATTTTAAAGCCTCTACCGCATAGGAAAAATCATCATATCCACTAATTACTACAATTTCAGGTGAGTCCTCACGTTCATTAAGTTTATTTAATAAGGTTAAGCCATCCATCTTAGGCATTCTAATGTCAGTAAATAGTACATCTACTTTTTGATGATTTATTATTCCAAGTGCTTCTTCCCCATTTTTACATTCAAGAATCTGCTCGATTTTAACCCCCGAACGCTTTACCATGGCTTTTAACCCTTGTCTAATCATTTTTTCATCTTCGACAATTAGTAATGTCTTCACCTTTTCCCCTCCTTAATTGCTATATGGTATTTTAATAATGATTTTAGTAAAACATCTTTCTTTTGAAACAACTTCTAAGCCATACTCCGATCCAAAACAAAGAGCGATACGATCTTGTACATTTTTAAGACCAATACCATTTGAAGATTGTTTTTCTTCTACTAATTCTCCTCTTATCTTCATCCTGAGCTTTTCAACTTGTTCCTCATTCATACCTATTCCTGAATCAGTTACTTCTATTAAAAAATAGTTTTCTAACATTTTTCCTTTGATAAGGATTATTGTATCCTCTGCTAACTCTTCAATGCCATGCTTAATAGCATTTTCTACTATAGGTTGAATACACATCTTAGGGATTACTTGCTCTAGAATACGCTCTGGAAGCATGATATTTAATATAATTTTATAGTCATAACGTAAATTTAAAAGAGCGATATAATCTTCAATATAATTAATTTCATCTTTTACTTTTATGGTAGGAGACTTCCATTTCATACTATATCTAAGAAGATTTCCAAGGGAAGTAATCGCATCTGATATATCAAATGATCCTTCTATTTCAGCCATCATCTTAATAGATTCTAGTACATTATAAATAAAATGAGCATTAATTTGATTTTGTAATGCTCTAATTTCCGAGTCTTTAATCAAAGTTTGACGATTTACCTTATCTTCCATTAGCTCTTTAATACTACGTGCCATAGTCTGTATATTTCTTCCTAAATCACCAATTTCACCTTTGCCAAAATCATCAATCTTAATATCTAAATTACCTTTTTGAATTTCTTGAATGGCATCTAAGACTTTATAAAAGTTTTTAAAAACAATATGAGTACTTTTATTAATAAGCAATGTAATAAGTAGTACAAGAAATGCTACCCCAAACGTTACCATGACTCTTAAAAAATCCATCTGCTTAAAAACCTTTTCTAGCGAATGTATTTTTATGATATAACCACCAATATTTTTTATTGACTTATAGCCAACAACTACCTGTTCATGCCCTAATTCTGTCACTTTAATAGCTTCTTCATCATCTATAAGTTGTAGTATTATTTCTTCATCAAGCTGCCACTTCTTGATTTCAGATTGTTGATCCTGATAAATTCTATGTTGCTTATCTATAAAATACATCACTTCCTCCTCTGTTGTTTCATACATTAGAGGAAACATCATTTTCATAGGTATGGCTACTTCTACAATTCCAATTTGTTGTCTTTTTATATCTAAATAAGGAGAAATTAAGGTACCTAATGGTTCTTGATAAGTAGCCACCTTTTGTATGGCGGAAATATTATCTACTTCTTCAAAATACCACATTCCCATCTCTGCTTCTTTAATCAATTCTTGTTTGTTAAAGCGACTAGCTCTATAGATAACAGGTGCTAGTTCTAGAATCTCCTTATCTAGATAAAATCTTATGCTATGTATATAAGGATTAGTATTCACTAAACGTTCTATAGCTTTTACTTCTGTATTATTAAACTTTATAATTTGATGAATAGAAAGTTCTGTATCCTCCATAAGTTGACCAACAAACTTTTCTACTTCACTATTTAAAAGTATAGTTTGCATCGCCATATTGCAAATTTCTGTACTATTTATAAGATGAGTAGAGGCTTCATTAAGTTCACTTTCTACGCTATCTATTTGCTCCTTGATTTGTATCGTTTGATAGTACTCAATACTTCCCATAGCAAGTAGAATAATAGGTACAAGGAGAATAAGTATATTTAATAGTAAAATTTTATGCCTTATCTTCATTGATGATAAAAAGCTCATTAATTTATACTTTAATGAATACATTTATTCTCCTCCTTTTCATTATGAAGTTAACTATTATAATAAGCTGTTCTATTAAAATAAACTATTTCATGTCGTTATAATAGCAAATTTCAAGTCTACTTACTAGTTCATCCTCCGTAGTTACTTATTTTTAATTGTAAATAAGTGTATAAATCGCTTCTGGTGCAATTTCTAAATCTACATATCTTTTTTCTTCTCTTAGGGCAATATGCTTTGCTACTGCCGTTCTATTTAATACAACAATTATCTTTTCACCATCTGGATTCATAAACCCAACTACATCTAAATCAGCTGTATATTTGGTTGTTGCTATGCGTTTAGCACCTTTCTTAATATATTTACTGAAATGACCAATATAATAAAAAGTTAAGCGTTTTTCATAACTATCTTTTGTTTCACTACACATTATTGGTGCATCACAGAAATTCCCTACATGGTTTGGCCCTCCTTTATAATCAAGCACCATATTCCAATCAATATAGCCATTCATTCCTGCATTAAAATTGCCAATGATATCATGAGCATACATATGTGCTTTTTGAATCGCATTAGCTTCAGCAAAACGACTATACTCTACACACCCTTCAGTAAAAAGTAACTCTTTTTCTGGATAACGCTCTCTTACCATTTGAATCGCTTCGAAATGGTCTCCCGTATACCAGTGAAAACCTACACCTGCCACATATTGATTGGCTTTTTCATCTTTAACTACATCTCTAGTACGTTCATAAAGTCGCTCTTTATTATGATCCCAAATAAAGATTTTTACGTCTTGTAAACCTTCTTCTTCAAAAATTGGCCCTAGGTAATCTCTTACAAAAATCATCTCATCTTCTGCTGTATAAATGCAAGAATCCCAGGTTTGAATAGCTTCTGGTTCATTTTGTACTGTAATCCTAGAAATTTCTATGCCTTCTTCTTTATAAGTTTTAATGTACTTAGCAATATATCTTGCCCAAGCTGTTCGATATTCTGGTTTCAATTTACCACCATGATTCATTTCACCTGTGGTTTTCATAAATCCTGGCGGACTCCAAGGTGATGCCAAAAAGCTAATAGATTCTTTACTTATTTCTTGTGCTTTCTTGATAATAGGGATAATGTATTTTCTATCTCTTTCAATACTAAAGGTAGCAAACTCCGTATCCTTTTCATTGTCTACGTAGGCGTAGTTATCCAGAGCAAAATCACAGCTATTGATATGCATGCGACATAAGTTATACCCAATCCCTTCTTCTCCAAAGTAATCTTTTATAAGTTCAGCTTGCTTTTCTTCCGGTAATCTTAAAATGTTATAGGCTGTTGCTTCTGTAAAAGCGCCTCCAAAACCTACAATAGTTTGATAGGTTACTTCTGGATAAACATTTATTACTTCCATAGCAACATCTGTTTCATTTAAAAAAGGAAGACTAGTCATTTCTTGTAAATACATATTGGTATTCTCGTTAGTTGTAATAATTCTAAGACTCATATTTCTCTCCTTTCAAAAATAGCCCGAGCCAACAGATAGGCCCAGGCTGAATGAATTCTAGTTATTCTAATCCTAATTTAGCTTTATTTTTTTCCATAATAGTTTGTTTAACAGCTAGAAGTTTATCAAAGCCTAGTGCATCACGATCTGCAACGAATTTGTTAAAGATTTCATCAAACTCTGCTTCTGATTGAGCAAGCAATAATTTTGGAAGTGTCTCACCCCATAATCTTCCTACTTTTAAATCTATAATTTCTTCTTCTGAACCAATTGCTGGAGTAAGTCCATCATATTGAGATAAGAACTTTGTATATGGATATGTCCATTCTTCTAATTGTTTAAGTGGTTCTTTTGCTCCTTCTGCCCATTGAGCTTGCATAGCAAGGTCTTGGAACATCCAGAATGTATCAGATCCACCATATTTTCTATCGTATGCTACACGATCAGTTTGAAGAAGTTCATTTACTTCTGGTTTTACAACTGGTTTACCGTCTACCATGTCATAGGTTTCACCTTCTGGTCCTAAAAGTACCATTTTTTGTCCATGTTCACTCATTAAATAACTCATAAATTCAATAGCACGGTCTGGCCTTTCACAGTTTTTAGAAATCATTGTAACTGTCCAACCTTGAATACCGCCGCCTGGTAATGTATGATCATCACCGTTTGCATTTTTTGGACCGTCTATTGCTATATAAATACTGTTTGGATCATTGTTGTAGAGAATTTTTTGTTGTGTTGCTATATCTGTTCTTTGGTAAAGCATTGCAAAATAACGACCTTGAGCCATTTTTTCTTCCATTTGAGAACGTTTATCTACAAAGACGTCATTTGCAAGTAGACCTTCTCGACTTATTTCATTAAATACTTTTAACCATTCGATATAGTCTGGATCTGTTGTTCTATCATATAATTTACCATCTTTTTCATATGGCACTGCTAAAAAATCTTGTAAGTATTTTTCTAGTGAGAAGTTACCTGTTTCAGTAAATTCATCAAAACCAATTGGAATAAGTGGTTGACCATTTACTTCTGGGAACATTTCTTGTGCTTTTTTAAGTGCAGCTAAAAATCCTTCTGGTGTACTCATATCTGGACTACCTATTGCTTCATATATATCTTTTCTTACTAAAAAAGTATTATTTGATGCAATGTTATCATATTTTTCATAATCTGATGGTGTATAAGATGAGTTAGGATAACCATAAACATTACCATCTTCTTGTTTATACCAATCTAAACGTGCTTCATCTGCTACTTTAAAAAAGTATGGATCATATTGGTCAGCTAATTCATTAAGAGCATATACCATATCACTATCAATCATTTCAGCAATTTGGCCTTCCCACCAACCAAGCGTTAGAATATCCGGAAGTGTATCTGAAGCAATCATTGTATTCAGTTTCTCTGCTTCATTACCAGCTGGTACTATAAACTCTACATTAATTCCTGTTTCTTCTGTAATCTTTTGAGAAGTGATATCTTCTCCCCATGGGGTTGTAAACCACGAGAAGTTAATATACCATTGTAAATCTACTTTATCATCACTATTTCTTTGCCAGCCCGGTTCGTCTGCTGAAAGCTCAATGCCTGCACTTGATTCTGACATGATTTCTTTATCCTGTGTTTTAACAGAGCTACAACCTACAACTGAAGTTATTAGCATACCTGCCATAGTCATTCCAAAAATTCTTTTAAATCTTTTATTCATACTATAATCCCCCTTATGTATTATAATTAGAACCTTTGAATTAATTTTATTACTCCTTAACCGCTCCAACCATCATACCTTTAACAAAGTATTTTTGGAGAAATGGATAAACACATACAATTGGTAATGTAGTGACTACCATCGTTGCAAGCTTAATAGATAAAGATGTGGTTGATCTTGTAATGTTACCTGCTGTTGCCATCATTTGTGTTGAGCCACTTTCAGCTACAATTCTATATAAGAAAGTTTGAATAGGTTGTAAATCTGGATCGTTTACAAAAATCACTCCTGCAAAGTAATCATTCCAGTGATATACCCCTGTAAATAGTGCAATTGTTGCAAGCACTGGCTTTGATAGTGGCAAGATAATTCTAATAAAAATTTTCCAATCTGTAGCGCCATCAATTGAAGCTGATTCTTCAAGTGCACTTGGTATCTCTCTAAAGAAGTTAACAAAAATAATTAAGTTAAAGAAGTTAAATAGACTTGGAATGATATAAACCCAAAAGCTATTTAATAAATTTATATTTTTATAAAGTAAGAAGGTTGGAATAAGCCCTCCACTAAAGAACATAGTGATTGTTCCCATAGCCATATAAAACTTTCTTCCTACTAAATAGCTTTTTGATAATGGATAAGCTACCATAGCTGTGAAAAACACATTAGTTATTACTCCTACTAAAGTTCTAAGAATGGTTACCCCAAAAGCCTGTAATACACCACTATTTTGAAAAACTGCTTTATAATTATCGAAAGTAAATTTTCTTGGCCACCAGAAGATCCCACCTAACATAGCATCTGCTCCTTCATTGAGAGAATTTACTATAATATACCAGATGGGATAAAGTGTCACAAAGCAAATAGCAGTCATTAGAATCATATTAAACCAATCAAAAACGATTTCACCGTTAGTTCTTTGCTGTCTCCAATTAGTTTTCTTTAATCGCACTTTTCTCCCCTCCTTAGAATAATGATCTTCCTTGCAGTTTCTTTGTTGTAAAGTTGGCTGTTACAAGTAGAATCATAGCAATAATTGATTTAAATAATCCGACAGCTGTTGCATAAGAATATCTACCTGATCTCATACCCATTTGATAAACATATGTATCAATAACTTCACTGCTTGATGCATTAAGTACATTTTTTAGTATGAAAATTTGATCAAAGTTTGAGCTAAGCATATTAGCTACTGCTAAAATAAACATAATAGCAATTGTTCCTTTAATAGCTGGGAGAGTAATATTTATGATTTTTTGAAATTTATTTGCACCATCTACAGTAGCAGCTTCATACATTTGTTGGTCAATACCTGAGATAGCTGCAAGATAAATAATGGCAGACCACCCTAATTCTTTCCATGTATCTGAAATAACTGTAAGTCCCCAGAAATATTTGGGATCTGCTAAGAAAGCTATTGGGTGTTTAATAATACCTAAACTAACAAGTACCTCATTAATCATTCCTGTTTCACTAAGCCAAGTAATTAATAGACCACCAAGTACTACCCAAGAAATAAAATGTGGGAGATAAGATATCGTTTGCACTGCTTTTTTGAACTTAGCTTTGCGTACCTCATTAAGTAAGATGGCAAAAAGAATAGGTAATGGGAATCCTATTATTAGCTTCAGAAGGCTAATTCCCAAAGTATTAATCATAATACTTCCAAAGTTTGGATCATTAAATAACTCTCTAAAGTGTTCCAATCCCACCCATGGCGCCGCTGAAATCGGCTTTGTTATCTTGAAATTTTTAAAAGCAATTATAATTCCTGTCATAGGAATGTAGTTAAAAATAATCATCCAAATGATGCCTGGTAATACCATGAGCTGTAAATATTTTTGACTTAAGATTTTCTGAAATTTACTTTCTTTATTTTTTTTAAAAAAAGCTATCTCTTGATTTGCTAACTGCATCATCGCCGTCCTCCTCCCTTAATTTATATATCTTCTCTATACCTTTATTATAATTCACTAATTTATTCACCATAATGCCTCATTTTTTGTATTAGGTGTCTAAATTTTACTACTCATTCTAATCTCTAACTAGTAGAATATAAAAAACGTGCTCTAGAAGAAATTCTAGAGCACGTTTTACATACCAACAAAATATAAGGAAACTTATAATATTTCCCCATTCGTTTCGATAACAGATTTATACCAGTAACCAGAATCTTTAATAATTCTCTTCTGATTTTGGTAGTCTACAAACACAATACCAAAGCGTTCTGCATAACCACTATGCCATTCAAAGTTATCAAGAAGTGACCATTGGAAATAGCCCGCTACCTCTATACCATCTTCTGCTGCACGTTTAAATTCTCTTAAATAACGATGTAAGAAATCAATACGGTTAGGATCATGCACTTGGCCATCTACTGATATCACATCATGACAAGAAAGTCCGTTCTCTGTGATGTAAATAGGTTTTTTATAACGCTCATAAAGGAAGCGTGGTCCCCAATAAAGAGCCTTTGGCGTAATGGGCCAACTAAGAGCTGTTTTAGGTGAGCCTTCATTTCTAGTCAGATAAATAGCTTCTCCATTTTCATCTGCCTTAACTTCTTTTCCTGTATAGATATTTTGTCCTAAAAAATCAATGGGCTGAGAAATAATTTCCATATCACCTTCGTTAATTTTTGGTAAATAATCTTTAAATAGCTTAAGACCATCTTGTGGATAATGTCCCCAAAATATAGGATCGCTCCACCATGTCACATTCCAAGCCCAATCTTCTCTTATTTCTTTAGGCATATCAAAAATAGAATGTCTTGCTGCTTCAATATCTTCTTTTCTTTCTGAACATGGATAATTCATAGAACCTGTTGGTGCAAAACCTATTTTTACTTCACCTTTTGCATACTTACGGATAGTTTTTACACTATAACCATGAGCAAGTAGTACATTATGTGCCATAGCTAATGTATCACGAACAGATTGTTTAAGCCCTGGTGCATGCCTTCCTTGCGAATACCCAAACCCAATAAAACATTGTGGTTCATTGAAAGTAATAAAGTTTTTAACACGATCTGATAATCTTTCTACTACTACTTTTGTATACTCGGCAAACCAACTTGGACTATCTGGATTCATCCAGCCTCCTCTTTTATGAAGCTCATATGGTAAATCCCAATGAAATAAAGTTACGTAAGGCTCAATGTTCGCTTCAATTAAAGCATCTACTAATTTGTCATAAAAATCAAGCCCTGCTTTATTTACTTCTCCTATACCTTTTGGTAATACTCTTGGCCAAGAAATAGAGAAGCGATAGGCTTTAATACCCATTTCTTTCATGAGTTGCACATCTTCTTTGTAGCGGTGATAATGATCACATGCTACTTCTCCATGATGCCCTTCAAATATTCTATCTGGTTGAGTACAATAAACATCCCAGATAGAAAGTCCTTTACCATCTTCATACGCTGCTCCTTCTATCTGATAAGAAGAAGTTGCTACTCCCCATACAAAATTATTGCTAAACCCCATCTTCACTACCTCCTATTAAATCTTTTTTGCTATTCTTTCATTATCTCTAATCTATTTTAATCTCAATTTTACTTACTTGGTGACCTCTTACATCTTCAGCTATTTTACCTCTTAACTTAGCTTCAGCTACCTTGCTAATACCATTTTTGTAAGTAAGAGTTATACTTATTACTTGAGCCATACCCGGTATAATATCTTTCTTCTGTGTGAAGTTATATACTACTTCAATATCCCCTAAGAACTTACATTTCACTGTTTTACTTTCCCCAATTAAATAAGCTGGAAGTACTGGTGTAAAACTTAATGTCAATTCTCCATTTTCTACTTTAAATGGTGCTTCACCAATCATCATGATTTGCCACATATGAAGAAATTCTGCTGTAGAGCCACTTAATCTTGCTACGAAGCCTCTACCATGAAGCTTTTTATTAGGATTTGCACTACTTGCAATAAAGGAGGAATTTTCCAAAGTACTTCTACCATATACCTTTGGATCAAGGAAAGGTATTAATGTATTTTCAAGTGTCTCAAAATATTCTTCATATAAACCTGCCCTAAGAAGTTCAAGTAAATATTTATATTCCATATGTAGCCAGATAGACTCATTTTCTAACCAACCCGGAGTAAAAGCTTTAGCACGGCCTACCTCAAAAGAAGTATCTTTTAATGGACCATTTACCTTATACATTTTAAGTTTTTCATCATAAAGTGTACTTGCTTTTACCTTTTCATATATCTCTTTAGCTACCTTTTTACCTTCCCCTACTTTAAGGTATCTTACTGGTCCTTCCAGAAAGTAGGGCATATTCATTACTTTAAATGTACGTGGAATAATCACATCGCCTTCTTTGTCATACTCACTCATTTCATAAGTGAAATAAGTTGGGCATAAGCCTTTTCCATATGAAATAGCTTTTTTTGTTCCTTCATGTAATTTTTCACGCCATGATTCGAGTATTGTTTCTATTTCATTTGCACTAAGTGTTTGTTTTTCTCCTTCAATTCCCCATAAAATAGCAGCTCTATAAGCTTCTTTCACTTCATTTATTTGATTCCAGTATTCAAATTCTGTAATTTTTTCACCTTTATAACGTACAAGTGCTTCTTGAATACCTTTAATAAAAGTCATCACTTCATTTGGTAATATTACTTTTTTGGGATAAGCTTTAATAGCTTTTAACATAAATTCCACCATACGATATAACTCATAAGTTTCTGCCATAGAGGAACCGAAAATACCTGGAAGACCATTTAAGGCATCATACCAACCTGGTTTACCACCTTCCATCTCAATTCCCATGCCATATGGATCTAAAGTAGCAAATTTATTAGTAGCTAAAATTAGCATTTTTTCAAATAGATTAGAAGTATAAGTTTGCCCCTTTCCATTCTTTTCTTTAGCTACTTTATGAGTAATCTCAGCTTTAATATGATGGTCAACTGCATTGTATTGCCTTACACCATTCTCAGTTAGAACATAACGCTCACTTCTTGGTCTAACAGTGGCCTCACTTTCGAAGTAAGTATATGTATGATCATCAAAAAGTAATGCTTCTTCTGTTTCTGGATAAATTCCTAAATAACTTTCAATTAAATCTAAGTTGTAAGTCCAGTGATCTGTCCAGTAGCCTTCACCAAATACAGCTTGTGTATGAGGCTCTGATACTTTCATTAACTCAGAGATAAACTTTTCTCTTGAAACTTTTAATTCAATATTATTATCTGTAAGAGCTTTAAGCACACCACCTGGTGTAAAGGCCTTTGCTAGAAGTTCTTTAAGTAATTCGCTTTCCCCTAATGTTTTTAAGATAAATTCTTGATTCTCTTTAGTAAGTGTATAGTTAACCCCTTGTACTCCAAGTGGATTATAACCATCTAATTGAATAAGATTGTAGAAGGTTTTAATATTATAGTCTTTCACAAAGTCTGAAAAATAAACATCCGAGCGTCTATTTTGATTCACATCTCTAAAGTTAGCATTACCTTGTGAGTAAAATTCTGGACTCATACTAAAAAAGTTGTAATCTCTTTCTGTATCTCCATGTTTACGAGAGTAGACGTGATAAATATTTTCTTCTCCTAACCTTAGAGGCATTCCACCACGAAGGACATTATCAAGATAAGTTTGTTTGCAGTAAGCATCAAATACTGGAGAAGCTGTTCTTGTTTCTATTACCTTACAAATTTCTTCTGTAAGGACTTGAGCTTCTTGATATTTATTTTTAAAATAACTACTTCCTGTTACTTGGTTTTGGAATTTTTTTAACTGCATCTTGTTTTCCACTTGACCTATTAAACTATAGAATGTATAAGTTTTTCCTGGCTCTAAAGTTACTGTTCCACTAAAGAAGCCACATGGAAGCGTATTTTGACAAATCTGTTTTTCGTCAATGAAAGATTCTCTATCTTTTCTTATAAATCCTAGTGGTCTAGTAAGAGCAGTATTTTGCATAAAAACTACTTCACTATCCACAACAGCTGGTAATAGCTCACCTTGTTCAGTCATTGTTAAGTAGAAGTGCCCTCCTTTAACTTCCTTAACTACAGCAGAATCTTCCATGCTAGCACGTACAGAATAAAACGGTATTTTCCCTTCCACATCTTGAACTTGCATCCACGCTTTAACTGTTTGTCCCATCATTTTCATAGCACTTAAATCTACACCATACGGTATCACTTGTGGCATACCATCTAGAAATTCTATTTCAAGATTCTTTTTACTGATATTTTTAAATGTTACCTGACGTACTAAACCTCCAATTTCTTCATTTGGTAAAGTAAAATACAGAGCATTCGTTTGAATGCCTTCCATCGTATTTTTTTCTTCTACTTCCATCTCATTAGTGCCAATATACATAGTTCTCTTTACAGCCTCTTCTTTTGTATAGTCATTATAAAATGGTTCGTAGTATTTTCCGTCTAATTTAAGAAAAGTTCTAAATCCAACTGTACTTACATTTTGATAAGCTTGCTGAGCCGCATGGAATTCCATAATGGAGTGGTTTTTATCTCTTACACCAAAACTCGAAATACCTTGCCCCCTATTAACATAAAAACACCAAATAGGAATTCCCATAATACCGCTAATTCCTGGTAGGAAGCTAGCAAAAGTAGGGCTATTGGTGTAGTCTTCTATAATAAATCTATTATTATTATCAAACATAATATCACTCCTTTATTTACAATAGGGCTAATTTTTAACTTAACTTTATTGTAAATAAAAGGAGTCACTAAAATAATGTGGCATTTTTTATTTTAGGTATCTATTTTTTGTTACTTCAAATCTTACTAAATATAATACTTTAAGAAATCCTGTATCCTCATTTCTGCTTCTATCATATTTTAAATAGCACCATCTAAAAGCATTTTGAGTCATTTCTAAAAATACCTATAGAATAGACAATTTTTTTATAAGCGTCTAATCTATAGGTACCCATTTATTAAATCTTATATTTAATTGTTATTCTTAATCAAGCTATAGAATTAATTATTTAATGCTTTGATACTCCTTAATAATTGCTCAAGAGCCTGTTTTAAGATACTACGCGGACAGGCAATATTAATTCTTTCAAACCCTTCTCCTGCACTTCCAAACATAGTACCACTATCTAACCATAAATTAGCCTTATTTACGATAAGGTTTTGAAGTTCATCATCCTCCAAACCTAAACCTCTAAAATCTATCCATACTAAGTAAGTTCCCTCTGGCTCCACTAACTTAATCTGTGGTATATAGCTACACAAAAAGTCTCTTAAAAAATTAAGGTTATCAGTCAGATAGCTTTTTACTTCTTCTAGCCATTCTCTTCCTTCTGTATAAGTAGCTTCACAAGCAACAATACCAGCTATATTAAGTTGACTATACCCTACCTTAGTGATCTCCTTCTTTATCTTATCTCTAATTTCTTGATTAGCAATAAAGATATTAGAAATTTGAAGACCTGCCAAGTTAAAAGTTTTACTAGGTGCTGTACAAGTAATTGTAATATCTTCATAGGCTTTTTTAAGATTCATAAATACTTCATGCTTATGACCTTCATATATAAAATCTTGATGTATTTCATCACTCACCACCATAACATGATGCTTTAAACAAATATCTCCTAATTTAATTAACTCTTCTTTGGTCCATACCCTTCCTACTGGATTGTGGGGATTGCAAAGAATAAAAAGCTTTACCTGATTTTCTATAATTTTAGACTCAAAATCCTCAAAATCAATGCCATATTTACCTTCTTTATAAGTTAAGGTATTGCTAATAAGTTTCCTATCATTCTCTAATACCATTTCACTAAAAGGATAATAAACTGGTTGTTGAATTAAAATAGCATCTCCTTCTTTAGTTAATGCCCTAATTGCCATTGCAATAGCAAATACAACTCCTGGGGTTTTAACTAGCCACTCTTCCTTCACTTCCCAGTTATGATAGGTCTTCATCCAATTTGCCACTGCCTTAAAGTAGTTTTCTCCTGTCTCACTATATCCATAAATTCCGTGATTTCCTAATTTAATCAGTCGCTTAGAAACAGCTGTAGGAACTTGAAAATCCATATCTGCTACCCACATAGGTAAAATATCTTTTGGTTTCCCTCTTTCCTCAGCAAAATCATATTTTAAAGAGTTAGTGTTCTTCCTTTGGATGATTTTATCAAAGTTATATGTCATCTTTATTTCATCCTCTCTTATTTAGTTTTTTATTCTGCTAGCGCTTGTGCTAAATCCTCAATTAAATCTTCTACCGCTTCAATACCAACAGATAATCTTAGTAAAGTATCATCAATTCCTAGTGACTTCTGAACTTCTTCAGGCACATCTGCATGAGTTTGATACTTAGGAAAAGTAATAAGGCTTTCTACACCGCCTAAACTTTCTGCAAAACGAATTAGATTCACCTTTTTTAATATTCTTTTAGCAGTATCTGCATCTTCTACGCGGAATGAAAGCATTCCTCCATAACCTCTGCATTGCTTCTGTGTCACCTCAAAGCTTTCATGCTCTGGTAGGCCAATATAATAAACCTCTTTAACTTTCTTTTGTGACTTAAGCCACTTAGCAATAGCTAGTGCATTTTGCTCATGCTTTTCCATCCTAATTGCCAAAGTTTTAATACCTCTTAATATAAGCCAGCTATCCATAGGCGCAAGACCTGCACCTGTGGTTTTAATAATATATCTTAGTTGCTCAGAAATGCTTTCTTTATTCGTTACTAAAAAGCCTGCTAACGTATCATTATGTCCTCCTAAATATTTCGTGCCACTGTGTACAACAATGTCTGCACCTAAATCTAGAGGATTTTGATAATAAGGTGTTAAAAAAGTATTATCTACAATAAGAAGACACCCATGCTCACTAGCTAGGCGTGCCATGGCACTTAAATCTGTTACCTTCATCATAGGATTAGTAGGGGTTTCTATATAAATAGCTCTTGTATTTTCCTTTATAGCCGCTTCTACATTTTCTACTTTTGAGCTATCTACATATGAAAAGTTTAAACCATTCTTTGTATTAATACCATTAAATAGACGAATTGTTCCACCATAAAGATCATCTGTCGCAATAATATGGTCTCCTGGCTTAAATAGCTCCATTAATGCATTGATAGCTGCCATACCTGTTGAAAAAGCAAGGGCATCTATTCCATGCTCTAGGTCAGCAATAATTCTCTCTACTTCTTCCCTTGTAGGATTTTGGAGTCTAGAATAATCGTATCCTGTACTTTCTCCTAATTCTACGTGAGCATAAGATGCTGTCTGATAAATAGGAAAACTAATAGCACCTGTATGCTCTACTTCTTTTCTTTTTTTTGATCCTTGAACACATATTGTGTGAGTTTGATAAGCCATGGCATCATTTCCCTTCCAACTTTTTATTTATTGAATGTATTTATTTTCTTTTCCTAGTATCCTTATCTTTTTTATATGTTTAAAATCATATAATACCACTATTTAATTGTCAATAAATTTACTATATTAAATATATATATTTTATTTCAGAAGATTCGTTTTTAACAAAAAAAGAGGCTATACGCATTTGGTGAACGCCGATAAGGAAGTATCAAAAAACACACGAACTTAACGGCTGACAAACAGAGTTGCTAAAATGAACCGGCGTGCTATTTCGTAATGAAATGGCACGCCGGTTTTCTACGCATTTCAAACCGCATTTCCAAGGACAAGAATGATAAGATATTTCCGGCTACCCAACCACACCAGAGAGCTCCTGTAACATCGGACTTTTCTACCCGCTAAATGCGTAGGCGCAAACATTATAATAGTAGCGGGCGCAAGCGGATTTCTGCTTGCGGCCCGCTTGGTTACCATACAGCAAAGACGGAGGAAGCCGTCAAGGGCGCGAAGCGTTCATCTCGACCTTTGACTTTGCTATTTCTTGACTACGATGGCATCCACCAATTTTGCCTGCAAGCGGTGCTTCATGTACTCATCAATACCGATGTGCGGCAAACCATCTTTGTCATAAAGCGTTCGCGTACAAATTTTGTTGATGTAGCGGTCGTAGTACCGCAAGATGTGATCCAGTGCCAATGGGTCACCTGCACGGGCGGCTTCAATCACGTCCATGAGCAAAAGCACTCTGCCGTTAAAAGTTGGCTGTTTCATATCAGTTTTTCACTCCTTTGGATTTCAAGTTTCTTCGCAGCTCGTTCAGTGTCTTTGTTCTGTGCTGCTGGACGGCGCTGCGGGACAATCCCACAAAATTGCCCACTTCTCTGTCTGGTAGCTCCAGCACGCAATGCAGAATTAAAATCTGCTGTTCGCGTTCCGGCAAACCGACAAAAGCATCTGCTACTAATTCGCTCTGAATATACAGGACATAGCCAAACGCCGAAAACGCAAACTTGGCGCTGGGGTATTCGTCTACTGTATAAAGTTCATCCGTTTCGTGTTGGGACAAGGCGCTGAACTGGATTGCTCGTTTCCGCTGGCGGCTTAGTTCCCGGAAATAGCTGATGGCCTCATGGCGGAGAACAACTTTGCAGAAAGCGTCGAACTGCTGCCGCGCTCCATATTCGTCAAACACACTTATCATTTTTTCACCCCCAATCTGCGGGAGAGTGAGAAGTCGGGGCGGGAGCCACCGCCCCTTGCGTCTATGGTATTGCGGCAGTTCCGGCCCGCACCGAAAGACCGCAATAACAACTTTTTAAAAGTGAATGTGATATGCGGATTATTTACATCGTATAGTACATCTTTTAGCCCAAACCGCTCCCACGCTGAGAACAGGCTTTTTTTGAGAAGCTATGAGTTTGGAAAACAGACGGTATCAGCATGGCGGTTTCCTCCATAGCCACCGATTCTGTGCAGAACAAATGAAAACGGCGGCCTTGATCTCTCAAAACCGCCGCAGGGATATGGAAAGTGAGCGCACGAAAGCAACCTGCCCGGCAACGTTTTTTCTTTCCCCGTGAGGCGGTGCAGGTTCGCTTGATATTGAAATTCAGAGCTTTACTCGATAGTTTCAATCGAATCTACGATACTCATATTTGAAATCTTCCGCAATGGGATTGCTGTTGCCAACAGGCAAGCCAAAATGGAAATGATTGCAGCTTCGGTAATCGCCAAAACAGGGACAGAGATAAGTTGTAATGTATCTGTCTGTGCTGCGTTGACAAAAACACAACAGATATAGCCCAACACCGCGCCAATCAATGATGCGAAAATTCCATAATAAGCACCCTCCCACAGAAATGTTTTATAGAGGCTTGTGGCACTCATTCCAATGGCTCGCTGCACACCGATCTCATTGACACGGGTATGGATATTGCTGTAAACGGTGTTTATGATATTCAATATGCCAATCATTCCAATAAAGATAATCAGTACCCAGCAAAGTATTTTGATTTGTTCAAAACTCTCTGCCATTTCGTTGCTGCTTTCAAGATAAGAAAGCCAGTGAGTGCCCGGATATTCGCTGCACCAATCATCCAATATGGTTTCAAAAGAATCTGTATCTGCACCATCCTGTAATGTCAAATAGATTTCTGAATAAGCGTCATTTTCAAGCAGCGTGCAATATATTTCTTCATTCACAATAAGCTGGACACCGTTGGTGAAGCCCTCATTGTTGATTGTAATAGGAGTATCAATTAGCCCTATTACACGAAGCATCTTGCCGCCCAACTGAACCGTATCGCCAATAGAAAGTTCCGTATGCTCCATAGGGGTATCCCCGTATGAAAAAGGAATAGGATTTTTGACGAGGCAGCCTGTTCCATCTTTTAGCGCCTGCTTATCCTGCTCAGAAAGGTTAGGTGCGTAGATTTCCAATAGTCCATCATCAATGTTTGCAAGCTGAAAGGTCTCGTGACTTTGCAAAGACAGATTTGTTTCAAAGGGAAGCTCGTCACCAGCACCCAACATAAATACGGAAAGCCTGACGGTGGAAAGGCTTTCTACTGCGTCGTTTGCCTCCAGCGTGCTTACAGCTTCTGCCGGAATACCCGATGTTTCATTTGTAACATCGTAATCGCTAAAATACATATCCTGAACCGAACTACTGGCATCAAGCAGATTCGTAAAGCTCTGCAAAGCGACAAAGACGGTAATGCTCATAACAAGAGAAAGAATCGTAACAAGCGTTCTGCCACGCCCACGTTTCAAATTCAGCCTCGCATAGTAGGATTCAAAATTGTGTATTTTGTGATTTCTTTTTCCGCGACGTTTGATCTTCACAGAGTGGCCAGACATGGCGACTGTCGGGGATACACGGGATGCGTACCGGGCAGCAGGAAAAGCAGCCAGCAGAGCAAATAGAAGTGTGATTCCAATACTTGCAAGGAGCATGGGGAACTTCACCGTACTGGCGGCACTGATTGCTGCGTTTAATTCGGAAACACTATTTGCCATGAATATATCAGAATTGAGGACACCCGTAGTAGCAATCAGCACTCCCTTTGCAGATAATGTACCGAGTATTAGCCCGATTGGAATACCAATTCCACAAAGGATCAGGAGCTGAAAGGAAACAAGACGATAAATTTGTCCACGCTCTCCGCCGATTGCACGAAGTGTTCCATATTCTTTAATGCGTTTTGTAATGGAAATTTTCAGAATGTTGTAAATTACCAGTCCGGCTGCAAATAAGACCAGCAATCCTACCAAAACACACGCCACGGTCATAAAGGAAAAACCTGCACCAGCATCGCTGTTGGCTGCCTCATCATAAGAAATACCAATGGCATCAAGGAGAATCCAGTTGTACTGGATATACCGATCCTCTACATCCAACTCCTCCGCAAGATCATAAACAATGCTCTGAAAGTTTTGCTTGTTATGGGTCTTAAAGTCAGTAGAATAAAACAGATATTCTTCTGGCAATAGTTTTTCCGCAGTTCCGTTTCCTGCAATTCCCTGAACTGTGCCTGATGAGTATCCGATATAACTGCTTTCCAGAATACCCGTCAATGTGAAATTACCGGAATATTCAAATTCAGGAAGAGAACCATCCATAACAGGCACACGCATATCCAAAGAAACAGTATCCCCAACCGCAGCATCCAATCCGAGATACTGGAGAGTGTCGTCTGATAATGCAATTTCACTTGCTGTCTCTGGTAAACGTCCCTCTTTTATAGTTCCGATTGACGGATACATAGATAGAGCGTTATCGTGATATTCCCGAAGATATAGAGATAAACTGCTGTTGCCCAACGGCGTACTGCCAACAAAGATGGTATCGCCAACATCGTATAGGCGGTCATCTTTGTGTAGTTTTTGTGCCTGCTCTTTGTTAAGCTGATGAAAGGTCGCATAACGGTTTCCGTTCAAACCCGCTGCCTGCTCTATTCGCATAGACTGCAAAATCCCAATGGACTGACCAACTACTGTTGTCATGATCGTAGACATGATAACTGCAATCAAAATTAGGATTGCCGTAATTTTTTGTGCTTTTAGTTCTTTCCATGTAAGGGCCAAATAGGATTTCATCTTGCTGTCACCTCCGAAAGAGTGCCGTCCACAATGATAAATTGACGATCTGCCATTCTTGCAATACGGCTGTCATGGGTAATGACAACAAGTGTTTTGCCCATTTTCTTCCATATATTTTGCAGCATTTCCATGACCTCGCTGCCACTTTTGCTATCCAGATTCCCGGTTGGTTCATCTGCAAAGATAATATCGGGTTTTGCAATCAGAGCGCGGGCAATCGCTACACGCTGCTGCTGACCGCCGGAAAGCTCATGGGGTAAATGGGTAAGGCGCTCCCGAATCCCCAGTAATTCCGTAAGCTGTTTTAGATACGCTTCATCCGGCTGCTTTTTATCTAACAATAAAGGCATCATGATATTTTCCTTTGCTGTCAGGACGGGAAGCAGATTGAACTGCTGGAAGATGAAGCCGATCCGCTGGCGGCGAAAAGCAGACAGGTCTTTGTCGCCCAAACTGTATATGTCTTTTCCATCGTATGTCAGGCTGCCAGAAGTCGGCTTGTCCAGCCCGGACAGCAAATGAAGCAGGGTGCTTTTTCCGCTGCCAGAAGGCCCCATAATAGAGATGAAGTCGCCAGATGCAATTTCAAGATTGACTTTATCCAGCGCAACAACACGGCTTTCGCCGTTGCCGTAGATTTTTGATAATTCTTTTGCCTCAATATTCATAAAAAACACTCTCCTTATTTGTGATATAAGTAGAGTGTAAATTAAAAATCTCAAAAATCGCTCAAGTTTTCTGATTTATTTGAAAGGAAGCAGTAGCTGTTGCGCCATGCTTCTTTCGATTTGTGAGTATAAGTGATCCTCCATGTTTCAGACATAATGTCTGGCTGCTATAAAGCCCCATCCCAAAGTGAGCGGAATCTCCACTTACTTTTCCAAACGGTTTGGGCCCGTTTTGTACCAGCTCCGCTGGATAGCCCGGGCCATCATCTGTGACCGACAGAAGCAAGAGGTTTTCCCGCTGTTGCAGGCATATTATAATTTCACTTTTTGCAAAACGAGCAGCATTTCCAATCAGATTTTCCGCAACAGTCAGAAATAACGCATGATCTATTGGTACGGTTCCATGATCAGGTACAGAAATGGATAGCCGGAATGTCCCAGCAAGGAGTTTTGCCGTATCTTCTAATTCCGAGCGCAACAGGGAATATGGATATTCACTTACCCGCAAGGGCATTTGCTCCAATCTTTGTATGCTGCTCATAGCTTCCACATACTGTTCAATTCGCTGGGTATAGCTTTCCAGTCTGTCAATCGTCTGCTCATCCGCAGTACCCTGGCGCAGTAATTTCACAGTTCCTTTTAAGACCGTAATCGGATTTCTTAAATTGTGCGAAAATGCGGCATTTAGCCCTTTCCGTTCTTCCATCTGCCGCCATAGTTCCTGATTTGATTTCAAAAGTTCTTCACGCATAGTATCAAAGGCGGCACAGAGTTGTCCCAATTCATCATGAGAATGAACCGGCATGAAAAAATCAAGGTCATGGTTCTGAATCCTTGTAATACCATTTCGCAGTACAGCAATCGGCTGTTTCAATTTAATATGGTAATATAAAATTCCCGACAGAGCCAGCCCACCCATAGGAAGCGCAATGCAAGACACAATTTGTATGATACCTAATACCGACAATATCGTTTGCTGGGATGCTGTCGGTGCTTCCAGCCTGATTACTGTACCATCTGATAAAATTTCTATTCCACCTGCGGGAAAGGTGCTGCTGATCGAATTACATACCGCAAAAACAAGTCCCAATAGCAGGAGGGCCAGCAAAACACAGGAAACAGACAAAACAAGAAAAGATTTTTTTAACCCCATATTTTTTAGGCGTTCCACCGATAACCACACCCCCAGACGGTTTCTATGTAATTGTGCAGCGTATGTGTTGCAAACTTTGCCCGTATTTTCCGAATATGTTCCATGATCGTGTCGCTATTCCCGTCCCCATCCAGTCCCCACACAAGTTCATAGATCCGTTCTCGATCAAAGACTTGTCCTGCATTGAGGGAAAGAAGCTCCACAATTTCAAACTCCCGCTTGGACAACGGGATGCTCTGACTGTTGATCGTAGCTGTCCGGGCAGAGTAATCCAATGCCAATTCACCAAAGAAGCGAACCGCAGAATTATTTTGGCGGCGCTGCTCGCGTCGCAGGTGTGCGGCAATACGCGCCCCTAATTCGTCCAGATCAAATGGTTTCACAATATAATCATCTGCCCCAGCTTGGAAGCCTATGATTTTATCACCGGATTCAATGCGGGCCGTCAGAAACAAAATGGGACAAGTGATATAATCTCGTATCTTGTGGCAGACGGTCAGCCCGTCCATGTCCGGCATATTGATGTCCAAAAGAATCAAATCGGGCTTGTTGGCAATTTTTTGAATGGCTTCTTGACCGCTGTATGCAGTCAAAATATCATATTGTGTTTGAAAGTAAGTTTGCATCATATCGACGATACCGCGTTCATCATCGACAATCAATATTTTAGATTTCATAGTCCTCACCTCTATTCATTTTATCATATAGTGCAAATCTCAAAAAACGCTCAAATTTTCAAAAATCAATATATTATAAGCCATTCTCTGCCCTCACTCATTTTCTAAATTAGGAAAGATTTTTACTTTATGGCGTCTTGAAACAGAATGAAAAGAATAGTCTATGCAAAGTCTTCATTTTGCGGGTAGTTTTCGTCCTTTCCAACGTATTATTGGCGAAGCAAAAAACAAGGGTTTGGGAAGCTCCCAACAGGCTGAAATCTCCGCTCCGGCAGCAGGCCGGAAATGGAGATTTTGCGGAAGTGTAGCCACACTTCCTATGCTTGCTCTGTTGTGATTCTTCCAGAAAGGACGGGAACGGAATGCAACAGAAGCCAAAAGTACAAGAGAACGATTATCTCCCGAAAAGAGGAAATCCGCTGCAAAAAACCGTGTGCTACACAATCGGCGGAACCGTATACGAAGTGGAAACCTCCTGCGGCGGCACAGAACTGCTTTACGACAAAATGGTACGGCTCATTCGCTCAGAAACCATCGCAGATGCTGACAAAAACCACAATGCACGGTATAATAAGGACAGCAACCTGTTTGTCGGGCGTTCATTACAGGAGGAATGAACCATGACAGCAAATACCAACTATCCCGACAACATCACCGCTTTATACGCCCGCTTGTCCCAAGAGGATGCGCTGGACGGCGAGAGCAACAGCATTGCCAATCAGAAGAAAATCCTTTTGAAGTATGCAACCGATAATGGTTTCCCTAATCCTACATTTTTCATTGATGATGGAGTGTCCGGGGTGACGTTTGACCGGCCGGGATAGAATGAAATGATCCGGCTGGCCGAGGCCGGAAAAGTCAAAACCGTCATTGTCAAAGATATGTCCCGCATGGGACGGGATTATCTGAAAGTCGGCTACTATACTGAAAGCTTCTTTGCGGAACGTGACATTCGGTATATCGCCATCAATGACGGTGTGGACAGCGATAAAGGGGACAATGATTTCACCCCTTTTCGCAATCTGTTCAACGACTTTTACGCCCGCGATACCAGTAAGAAAATCCGGGCCGTTATGCGTGCCAAAGGGAACGCCGGAGAACACCTCTGCACCAATCCGCCCTATGGGTATATAAAAGACCCTGCGGACAAAAAGAAATGGATTGTGGACGAGGACGCCGCCGAGATCGTCAAGCGTATTTTTGCCCTGTGTATTGCGGGAAAAGGCCCCATGCAGATTGCCAAGCTGCTGACTGCCGAACACGTTCTCACGGTCAAGGCCCACTATGCCCAGCGTCCCGGAAAACCAGCGCATATTCCCCAACACCCAGCCCGCTATTATCGAGGAACAAGTCTTTGCACGGGTGCAGGAGTTACGGGAGAACAAGCGCCGCCCCAGCAAGACAGGAAAGCAGGGATTGTTTTCTGGATTGCTTTACTGTGCGGATTGCGGGGACAAGCTGTATTTCTGTACGACAAACAGCTTTTCGCCTAAGCAAGACCACTATGTCTGCTCCAATTACAAGAGCAACACGGGAACTTGTTCTGCGCATTTTATCCGGGAAGAAACGCTGAAACTGTTTGTCTTGCAGCGGATTTTCGATGTGACAGCGTTGTTCTTTGACGATGCTATGGCATTTGAGGAAGCCGCGAAAAAGTAGCACTTTCAAGAAGCCGAAAAAGAGGCCAAGAAACGCAAGCGTGAAATCGCCTAAGCGGAAAAGCGTATTGCCGAACTTGACCGCATTTTCAAGCGCATCTATGAGGACGACATCAGTGGGGTAATCAGCCATGAGCGGTTCTTGAAACTCTCCGCTGATTATGAGGCGGAACAAAAAGAACTGACAGAACAGGTCAAGATATGGAGGGAAGCGGTAGAAGCCTTTGAACAGGATAAAGCCGACTTTGACAGCTTTGCAGCCATTGTACGGAAATATGTGGGCATTCGTGAACTGACGCCCACCATCGTTAATGAGTTTGTAAAGAAAATCATCGTCCATGCGCCGGACAAGTCCAGCGGCCACCGCAGGCAGAAGATTGAACTGGTCTGGAACTTCATCGGAGAAGTCAACCTGCCGGGCGACGATCAGACCGTGTAACGGCAAAGAAAAGGCAGGACGGCATGACTTTTCAGCCATGCCGCCCTGCGGCAATAAAATTACTTCCTTATGAGGGTGCGCCTTTAAACGTATTCCTCTTCTTTCATTTTGGAACGAATTATAATTACCATTTAATATTGATCTTAAACTCAAATTCTCTTTCTTTAAACCGATATGCTTCTTTTAAATAAGGCCCACAAGCTGCAGAACCCATACCATTTTGTTTGTAGTCTATATTTAATACCGTATACTCACTTTTTTCTAATTCATAGTTATGCTTTTTACTTCCTAACTCTTCCTGCGTATAGTAAGAAGCATTAAAGCTAAAGGGCTCTCTACTACTTATTAAGATTTTACCTTCTTTCTGCTTAGCCATATCCTCTAGTTTTACATATCTACATCCGTAATGACTACCATTTTCCTGTGGTTTAATATAATCTTCATGTAAGTCTTCTATTAAAGCAGTAAATTCTCCTATATAAGAAGCACGATGCTTATCAATATAACTTTCATAAGGGCCATATCCATAGTACTTAACCTGATTGTATGTTTTAGGTAAAAAGAAACGCAGTCCAAACCTTGGTAAGTCTGGCA